>JABAAD010000045.1 GCA_014238935.1 Alphaproteobacteria bacterium | reverse complement strand
GTTCCAGCGAAAGCGCGGCTGCTCCAGCGAAAGCTGTCCCAAGAACCGATTGGGAGTCTGTCGCTGCTGTCGTAGCGACAGACTTCCCGATGCGAGCCCTGACAATCGGAAGGGCAGCGTCTTGAACGGGAGACGGGCGGAAAATAGGTCGCTCGCGTGGCGGACGATGCCGAGCGGCAAAGCGCGAAAGGCGATCACTGTGTTCGACAAGCCCGTTCGACGGATGTCGATCGAACGGTTGAAGGAGAGGGTGGCTTTTTTGTCAAGCGTCTCGAGGGTAGTGTTGCGCGCGAAGCGCATCCTGAACCAGCTTTGGTTTTCTCTGAGATCGAAGCGATAATCGATCGAAAGTTGTCCTTTCCCTTCCAACCACAAGCGCGTCGACTTCGACACTCGCATCGTTGATTCTTGCGTTGATTCTTGCGTTGATTCTTGCGTCGTTGATTTTTGCGCCTTGAACGCATCAAAGCTTTTGTTCTCTTCTGTGCGAGCGATGAGGTGGAGCATTTCTTGCGGCGAGAAATTTTCGATGCGCAGCGACTGGAACAGCCTTTTCGATGCGGTTGCATAGTTGCCGGTGAGGACGAGACGGTGTGCTTCTGCGCGTCCCACCTCGGCAGTGCCGCGCCCGCGCCAAGTCAGTCCGTTGCGATTGTTTGCTTCGATCTTGTCGAAGCGCAAGCGTAGCAAGGGCTGTCCCAGCAAGATATTTTTGGAGATATTTTCGTTGTCTTCGATCAGGATGACGCTGTCTTCGAGCGTTAGGGTTTGCTTGGGTAGTAGCGATGAGAAGAACCCTGCTTGTTGCACGAGTTTGTGCCAAAATTTTTGCGAAAGCACCTTCTGCCTCTCCTCTGCTGTCTTCTCTGTTGTTGCGCGTCCTTGCTTTTTTGTCGGAACGACGATCTGCAAGCCTTGTACGTGCAAGCTACGTGGCAAGAAGGCGATGCTTTGGAAACGCGCCTTGATTCCTGAAGCGAGTAGGAAAGAGGCATCGGAGACAAGCAACTTGTGCGCGTCGTGGTCTGCATCGACGCTTGCGATGGAGACGCGCTGCACGATGTCGCTTTTTGCAAGCCATGTTTCGAGCGCGCGCGCGCGCGCGGTTGGGGGTGCCTCCAGCCATCGCGCGACCTTGTCGATTCGTTCGCTTTGCAGCGCGAGCAGCAGGCATAGGAAGAAAGCGAGCGTCAGCAAGAACGAGAGCAGGTTCCTCAAGCCGCCCGCCAAGAGAGTCGACAAGAGAACCAAAAAGTGTCTCTGTCGCAAGATGAGCGTTCGTTTCATGGGTTCCTGTTGGCAAGTCCTTCCCCTCGTTAGCATCGAACGATAGGGCAAAACAGGCAAGTAACATTAAGTTATGCTATCGTCGCGGCGAAGAGATTGGCAACGACGCAGAAACAGAGGTTCGCATGGCACGCAACAAGGAGAGGAAGGGGGCGGAGGAGAATGCGAGCGGAGATCATCGAGGAGATTATCGAGGAGATTATCGTTGGCTTTTTGTTTTGGCGGGGGGTGTTTGGCTTTTGTTTTGGGGCATGGGGTTGCGGCACGGCTTCGGACTTTTTGCAGCCCCGTTGTCGAACACGATCGGCTTGAGCATCGGCGGCTTCTCGCTTGCGATTGCACTACAGAATCTTCTTTGGGGCTTGGCATCGCCTTTTTGCGGAGCACTCGCCGACCGCTACGGCGCGGGGCGGGTGGCAGCGCTGGGCGCTCTGTGCTACGCGGCGGGCATGGGCGTGATGGGACATTCTATCTTGGGTTTCTACACCGGACAGATGTTGATCGGCATTGCGCTTGCGGCGACGACCTTCGGTGTCGTGTTCGGAGCGCTCTCACGCGCGGCTCCTCCCGCTCATCAAGCGATGGGACTAGGTCTCGTCTCGGCGGCGGGCTCTGTCGGAGCGTTTGCCGTCGTACTGCTGGAGGGTTTTGCGCTCTCCAACTTCGAGCTGCTCGTTGCCTGCGCGCTGCTCGCGCTATGCACGCTCTCGATGCTGCCGGGCGCGTTCGCCATAGCAGAGCGTAAGCGTTCTTCGCGCCCTCCCCTTCCTGCGACGACCGCCTTCGTGCGCGCGACGCGACACGGCAGCTATCTGCTGCTGACGACGGGGTTCTTCGTCTGTGGTTTTCAAGTTGTCTTCATCGCGGCGCACCTTCCGAACTACTTTGCCGATATCGGTCTGCCGCGCTCTACTGCGACGACGGCGTTGGCGCTGATCGGATTGGGTAACATTGCCGGCACGCTTTTGAGCGGATGGCTGGGAGGCAGGATCATGCGCAAGAAGACGATTCTGACCCTCATCTACATACTGCGCTCTGCGGTGATCGTGCTGTTTCTGCTTGCGGACAAGACGCCTCTGACGGCGGCGATTTTTGCAAGTCTCATGGGCTTCTTGTGGCTCAGCACGGTGCCGCCTACGAGCGGGCTTGTGCTCTCCTTCTTCGGCGCGCCGAACATGGCGATGCTCTACGGCATCGTCTTCGTCTCGCACCAGCTGGGCTCGTTCTTCGGAGCGTGGCTTGGCGGCGTGATCTTCCGCACCTTCCACAGCTACGATCCGATGTGGTGGCTGGCTGTGCTGCTGGGGCTGGTCGCCGCTGCCTTGCACTATCCCATCAAAGAACAACGAGGCGCGCTCGCCCCCGCCGCCGCGTAAGAAGGAGGCTAAAGAGGGAGGCTAAAGAGGGGACTAAGTAGGGGGGCTGCGGGGTGGCGACAAAAACCTCTGCGGAGAAAGAAAGTCCGTATCAGCTTGCGCAGAGCTGGCGTCTTGTCGTTGCAACAAGCGGACGAGTTTTTGCGCGCACAAGGGCGCGGTGAGAAAGCCGTGTCCGCCCAAAGCAGAAAAAAGAAAGAGTCGACTCGGCTTGTGTCCTTCTTTGCAAGGAATTTCTCCCAGCAGCGGCAGGCGGTCGCGCGTAGACAAGCGCGCGGCTTCGTAAGGTTTTTCGAACATC
Source organism: Alphaproteobacteria bacterium (assembly GCA_014238935.1). Next base: position 2,708 of record JABAAD010000045.1, on the reverse strand, counting down.
GCCCTGTCTTCTGAAAGTCCGCACCATTCTTGAAGTCGCTTGCGGTTTTCTTGTCTAGCCTCGTGCACGCGCGAAGGGGCGAGCCCGCGCACGATGCCAATACGATTGCCTTCGAAGGGCATGATCCATCCTGACGCGCACACGGGCAAACGCGGCGGGCGGGCAAGAGCTGCTTTGTCGCAGATATCGATCCGTCCTCTGCCCGTTTGCAATGCCGCGAGCAGGTGTTGTAAAGGGGGCAAGGGCGAGAAGACGCGCTGTTGAAGAAAGGCGGGAAGGTGCGCGCCGAGCGCAAGCACGATCGCCTCTGCTTTAAACACCTCCTGTTTAAACACCTCTTGTTCTGCTTTGTTGTTTTCTGCCCAAAGCCTCCAAGCGCCGTCCGCCTCTTGCCTCGTGCGCACGACATTGAGCGCAAGGGTGGTCTCGTCTTGTTCCAGCAAGCGTCGGGGTTGAAGGACGAGCGCGTGCGGCAAAAAGTTTCCTCCCCAGCGCGTGGCATTTTGTTTCAATCCGCTCTTCTGTTGCGCCTCGCTCGCGTTCAGCCAACGACAAAGATTCGGCAGCTCTTGGGCAAGCGCGCGCATGCGTTTTTGCTCTTCTGCGCTTTGTGCCAATCGTAGTGCACCACGCACAACGCCATTTTTGATGCCAGCTTTGTTGACAACAGCCTTGTTGTGAGGCGGGCGGGCGTAGAAGGCGCAAGATTCGATGCCAGATTCGATGCAAGCTTCTCGGTAGGCGTCGCGCAGGAAACGCGCGTGGGTGCCCTCTCCGCGCTGCAAGCGCGGGCAGACGAGCAAGCGCTCGGGGGCTGTGGGGGGCTCTGTTCCTTTGAGGGCGAGGACAGGAAATCCCGCCGTGCGTAACGCCCACTCGGCAGCGAAGGCTGCGATACCGCCGCCTATGACGGCGACCTTTGTCTTGTTGTTCATGCCGAAGGGAGGTGTTGTTTTTGTCCCTCGAAGAATCCTTGCAGCACCTCTCTTTTTGCGAGCCACCCCTTTCGTTTTTGCGTACGAAATCCGTACGCGTTCGCTGTCGTACGCACGCTTTTTGCAACCGAAAAGCTGGCGAGCTGCGGAAAAGGCGTACGCGCACGCGTACAGCGCGCGAGGGCAGAGAAAACTTTGTCGCTCCACATGGCGGGGTTGGAGCGGGGCGCAAATCCGTCGCAGTACCACCCATCGACCTCGCGCGCAAAGCTTGCAAGCAAGGTTGCGAGCGCAGCGTCGATGTCTTGCAACAACAGCGTAAGACGCAACGAGGGGGTTGAAAGCAAGCGAACGAAGGGGGGGCAGGGGCTGTTGCCGACAAAAATCGACAAATTTTTCCATGCCTGCAACAATTCCTCGCTGCCGCAGCTCTCATAGCGACGATAGAAGTGCTGCAAGTCCTGTACGCGCAAAGGATGGGCTTCGATGCCCCAGTAGTCCAAAAGAGGTTTTTTCTCATCCTTGTCTTTAATCTGTCCTTTCTTCTGCCATTCTGTTTTCTGCCAATTTTGCCATAGCCGTGCTGTCAGCAGAAAGTTTAGCCCCGTGCCGAAGCCCAACTCGACGATACGAAAGACTTTTCTGTCGTCGAAGAAGGTGTCCCACGCCTCGGGCAAAGCCAACCCCTTGCAGAAAACATGGTACGCCTCTGCTGCGGGGTTGTCTTCTCCGAAGTAGCCGTCGTTGTAAGCCGTCGCATAGGGCGTGCCGTTTTTGTGCCACGAGACTTGCGCCCAGTTTGTTTTTGGCTGCGTCATCGTTTTCTCTTCGGCGGAGGTTGTTTTGGTCTAGCATTGTATGCAACACTGCTCGGCGCAACACTGCTTGGCACAAGACACGCAAAATCTCTTCTCTCTCCTCTCTCTCTGCTTCTTTTTAGTTTACACTTATTTTCATGGGACTTCGTCAGGTAAGAAAACACGGACTTGCGCTGGACGGCTGGCTCGTCTTGGACAAGGCGGTGGGGTTGCGCTCGACCGTTGCGGTTGCGCGTGTCCAGTCTCTTTTGCGCGCGCGCAAGTGCGGTCACGCCGGAACTTTGGATCCTGCTGCGGAAGGTTTGCTGCCGCTGGCTTTGGGAGCGGCGACGAAGACGGTTTCCTACGCGATGGAGGGAACGAAGGTCTACGACATGGTGGTGCGCTGGGGCGAGCGTCGCACGACGGACGATTCAGAGGGAGAGATCGAAGCGAGCAGCGATGCGCGTCCTTGTCGCGCTGATATCGAGAGTCTCTTGCCTGAGTTCACGGGCGAGATTACGCAACGCCCGCCGCGTTTTTCGGCGTTGCGCATCGGCGGCAAACGCGCCTACACCTTGGCGCGACAAGGAGAGGTGGTGTTGCTGGCAGCACGCAAAGTGCGTATTTTCCGCCTGCAGCTTGTCGATGTCCTCGACGAGGACAGGGCTCGTTTTTCGGTCGAGGCGGGCAAGGGTGCCTATATGCGCGCGATCGCCAGAGACTTGGGCGAGCGTTTGGGCTGCTTCGGTCGGTTGCAAAGCTTGCGCCGTAGCAAGGTCGGCGCGTTTGCCGAGCAACACGCCGTCTCGCTGGAAAAGCTGGAGAGGTTGTTCGACAAACCACAAGCGGAGGAAGACGACCAAGAAGGATCGCCCACGCCGCGCTCGCACAGTGAGACGCTCTCGCTTTTGGGCGATCTCCTCTTGCCCGTGGAGACCGCTCTCGGCGCGATGCCGCGTCTGACTTTGGAGCG
>JABAAD010000044.1 GCA_014238935.1 Alphaproteobacteria bacterium | reverse complement strand
TTGTTCTTGGGTTTTCTGCCGCGCAAGGGCGTACAAAGAGAGCGCTTGTTGAGATCGCTTGCGGCGTGCGAGGCAACGCTAGTCTTCTTCGAATCGCCCCACCGCTTACAATCGACGCTCGTTTTGCTGTCTCGCTGCCTGCCTCGACGCCAAGCCTGCGTTTTCAGAGAGATGACGAAACTTTTCGAAAGCTTCCACACGGGCAGCTGCGAGGAGTTGGCGAGCTTGCTTGCAGAGAAGAAGCCACGCGGCGAGTACACGCTGCTCGTCGCTGCAAAAAGCAAAAAGGACGAGGAACGATCGGAATGACGCGCAAGAGAAAACGCCAAGATCCCAAAGGACGTTTCCGCAAAGGCACGCGCGGCGAAACCCTCGCGGCACTTCTGCTGATGTGCAAGGGCTATCGCATTCTCGCGCGCAGACTGCGATCGGGGTGGGGCTTGGGCGGAGGAAGATTGGGATCGAGGTTGGGCGAAATCGACCTGCTCGCACAACGCGGCACGACACTGGTCGTAGTCGAGGTCAAGTGGCGGGCAGACAGAGAACGCGCCGCCTACGCGCTCCACCCCGCGCAGCAACGGCGTTTGCGACGCGCGGGCGAAGTGTTGTTCGCGCGGCTTGCGAGAACGCACAAAATTGAGACGCTTCGTTTCGATGTGATTCTGCTCGCTCCTTTTTCGATGCGCCACCTGATGAATGCTTTTTAATTTCTTTGCTGATTCTTTTGGGAAGTTGTGGATGGGATTGTCTTGACAAAAAGGACTTGCATCGCAGACGGCATCCGCCTATAAAGGACGGAGTTGCGATCTGTCCTCTCTTTTTCTCCTAGATTTTTGATTCATGTCCAAGCTCAAGAACAAAAGCGCCGCGAAAAAACGCTTCCGTATCAGCGCGACAGGCAAGGTGCGCTTCAACAGCGCCTACCTGCGTCACAACACCTCGAAACGCCCCCAAGACATGAAACGCAACAATCGTGGCAGTCAAATTTTGAAGAATCGCGACGCGAAGGTCGTGGTGCGCCACTTCCTGCCGATGCGCTGAGGATAGACGATGGCACGGGTCAAACGCGGCACGACGAGCAAAGCGCGCCACAAGCGCGTCCTTGTGCGTGCGAAGGGCTACTTTGGCAGAAGGAAGAACACGATTCGCACCGCCAAACAGGCGGTCGAACGCGCCGAGCAGTATCGCTACCGCGATCGCAGACGACGCAAGCGTGATTTTCGCCGTTTGTGGATTCAACGCCTCAACGCTGCGGTTCGCCAAAGCGGCATGCGCTACGCACAATTCATCTGCGCCTTGTCCTTGCTGAAGATAGGGCTCAATCGCAAGCTCCTCTCGGAGTTGGCGGTCGAAGAGCCCAAACGCTTTGAAGAGCTGGTCGAAAAGGCGGCGAACGCGTGGAAGACGAAGAACACTCCTGCCTCCTCTGCCGCTCCCTCTTCCAACACCCCCGTCTCCTCTGCCGATCCCTCTTCTTGAGGGTTGAAACAGGGCTTCGCTGCACACGATGGATGCGACCCCGTCTGCGGAGTTTGAGCGCGTCAGGCAAGAGATCAGACAAGAGTTCCGCAAAAAACTGACCGCGTGCGCGCAACAGAGTCTGGATAGAACCAGCCTTGCGCTGGAGGATGTGCGCACGGGCTTTTTCGGCAAGAAGTCTGCGTTGCAACATCTTTTGCACAAGCTGGGCGAGCTGCCCGACGCGCAGCGCGCCGAAAGCGGTGCCGCCGTCAATCTTCTGAAACGCGAGATGCTACTCGAGTTCGAAGAGACTCGATCGCGTCTGGAAGAGCGTTCGAGCGTGCAGCGTTTGCAATCCGAGCGTATCGACAGCACTCTTTCGGAGCGTCCGCACCGCACGGGAACCCTGCATCCGACGGGACAGGTTATCGAAGAGGTGATCGCCGTTTTCGGCGACATGGGCTTTCGATGCGCCGAAGGTCCCGATGTTGAAGACGACTTCCACAATTTTGTCGCGCTCAACTTTCCCCCCGACCACCCCGCGCGCCAAATGCACGACACCTTCTACTTGCAAGGCTTGAAACGAGAGTCTTCGAACGCAAGCGAGCCGTGGCTGTTGCGCACGCACACCTCGCCCGTGCAAGTACGCACGATGTTGCGAGGCGAGCTTCCGATACGGATTATCGCTCCGGGTCGCTGCTATCGTAGCGACAGCGACCAAACGCACACGCCGATGTTTCATCAAGTCGAGGGACTTGTGATCGACGAATGCACCCACTTTGGTCATCTGAAGAGCTGCTTGAGCGCGTTCGTGCGTGCGTTTTTTGAACAGGACTCTGTGCGCGTGCGCTTTCGCCCGAGCTACTTTCCCTTCACCGAGCCGAGCGCAGAGATGGACATCGCCTGCCTGCGCAAAGACGGCGCGCTTGCGTTGGTCGAGGAAGTTTCGCGGAGCAGCGAGTGGTTGGAGATCTTGGGTTGCGGCATGGTGCATCCGAATGTGCTGAGCGCGTGCAACTTGGACCCTGATAAGTGTCAAGGCTTCGCTTTCGGCATGGGCGTCGAGCGTCTCGCTATGCTGAAGTACGGCATCGCCGATTTGCGCACCATGTTCGAGGGTGATGTGGCGTGGTTGAAACACTACGGCTTCTCGCCGTTGGACGCGCCCTCGCTACTGCGCGGATTGCGCCCGCAAGCGCGCTGAGACGGAAGTTCGATGCGTTTCACGCGCGGCTGGCTGGAAGAGCATCTCGCCACGAAGGCGAGCGACCTTGATCTTCAGGAGTGCCTGACCGCCATCGGGCTGGAGGTGGAGGAGTGGTTTGATCCTGCCGAACATTATCAAGGCTTTGTCACGGCGCGCGTCGTCGAATGCCGTCCGCATCCGCGCGCACAACGCCTCAGCGTGTGCAGCGTGCGCTTCGACGAGGGGAGCGATCCTGTACAAGTCGTCTGCGGCGCGCCCAATGTGCGCAAGGGCTTCTTGGGCGTGTTTGCTCCTGTCGGCAGCGTGGTGCCGTCAACGGGAATGCGTCTCAAGACGGCAAGCCTGCAAGGCGAGGGGTCGCACGGCATGCTGCTCTCCGAGTGGGAGCTCGGACTCTCCGACGAGCACGAAGGCATCCTTGAGATCGAGGGAGAACAAGAGGTCGGAACATCCTTCGCCGAAAGCCAAAATCTGAACGATCCCGTTTGTTCGGTCGCGGTAACGCCGAATCGCGCCGATTGCTTGGGCGTGCGCGGCATCGCGCGCGACCTCGCCGCCGCAGGAATGGGAAGGCTCAAACCCTTGGCGAAACCCTCTTTCCCTGAAACCTTCGACTCGCCCGTAGCATGGCGCATCGATCTGCCGGCAGAACTCGCACACCATTGCCCCTTCGTCTGCGGACGCAGCTTCCGAAATCTCACGAACGCACAAGCTCCCAAACACATTCGCGCAAGACTGAAAGCTGTCGGGATCAAGTCCCTCTCCGCGCTCGTCGATGCGACGAACTACATGACGCAAGATCTCGCGCGTCCGTTGCATGTCTTCGATGCGCGCAAGCTTGCGGGCAAAACCTTGACAATACGCAAGGCGCACGCGCCACCATCAACGTCAGAATCGCCGCAAGAATTCCTTGCCGCCCTGGATCACAAGACCTACGCCTTGCCGAGCGCTGCCACCGTGATCGCCGACGAGAAGGGGGTGGTCGGCATGGCGGGCATCATCGGCGGCGAGAAGAGCGGTTGCGACGAGGAGACGCAAGAGATGTTTTTGGAATGCGCGCTGTTCGACCCGCGCACGACGGCGGCAGTCGGACGCGCCTTGAACATCGAATCGGAGGCACGCTTTCGTTTCGAGCGCGGACTGGATCCCGCCGCTGCCAAAGAGGGCTGCGACCGCGCAACCGAGCTGGTGCTCGCATGGTGCGGCGGCGAGGCAAGCAGGATGACATCGGCAGGCACCGTGCCACAGACAAGACGACGCATCTTTCTGCCCGAAGGACATGTGAAAAAACTGGGAGGCATCGCATTGGAACAAAAATCCATCGACACTATTTTTACCAAGCTTGGCTTCGAAAAAGAACAAGACGAAAAAAAACAGAACAGCGAAAAAGAACAAAAAAAGGACTCTTTCTATGTTCCTCCCTCGTGGCGTGGCGATGTGACGAGCGCGGCTTGCCTTGTCGAAGAGGTTTTGCGCATCCACGGCTACGACGCGATTCCCGACGCGCCTTTTGTTCGCACGACGACTCTATCGGGGCGCAGTCTTTCGCGTACGCAGAAACGCGACGCGCTAGTGCGGCGCAGCCTCGCGTTCGCAGGACTTTACGAGACGATCACTTGGTCGTTTTTGGATTCGACGCTCAGCGATTTGTTTGCGCTGGACGAAGGTTTGCGCCTGCAAAATCCGATCAGCGCGCAGCTGGATTGCCTTCGCCCGACTCTGCTTGCAAACTTGGCAGCGACGGCGGCGCAAAATCGAGATTTAGGCAGACGCAACACGGCGTTGTTCGAAGTGGGTCCGCAGTTCGCCTATCGAGACGACAAGGTTCTACAAGAACAGGTTGCCGCAGGGGTGCGCGTCGGCACTTTCGAGGCGCGCCATTGGCACAGCCCTTTGCGCGATGCCGATCTCTTCGATGGCAAGGCGGACTTGCGCGTCGTCTTCGAGGCTTGCGGGCTGGAGAGCGGTCGGCTTGATTCGCAGATTTCCGATCCTTCGCCTGAGGGCTACCACCCGTATCGTTGCGGCTCGTTCTTGTTGGGACGCACGTTGATCGGACAATTCGGCGAGCTGCATCCCGCGCTCTGCCAAAGGCTGGGTTTGCGAGGACGCGCGGTCGCCTTCGAAGCCTTTCTCGATCGCATTCCGCAAGCCAAAGCGCGTATCGCACCGAAGGGCTGGCAGCGACAAAAACAGCAGTCTCTCTACAGAGACTTCGCTTGCTGGATTCCCGCAAGCCTGACGGCGAGCGAGCTGAAAGGCGCGGTGCTACGCCGTGTCCGCAACCGCCTTAGAGATATCACCTTTTTCGATCGCTACCGCTCTGACGACGGAGAGACTTCGCTCGCCTTCGAGGTGGAGATTCTTCCCCACGCCGATCGCGCCTTGAGCGAGGCGGAGGTTCAAGCCCTCTCACAAGAGATCGTCGAAAGCTTGGAGGGCTTGGGCTGTCGCATGCGCGAGGGCTGATCCTTCGCCGATTTTGTTCGACGGCGCGTGCGTTTCCTGTTCGATCACACCCTCCCCTCTAACGGGCTACGCCGCGCTTTGCGTGTCGTCTTGCACGCCTCGGGTTGGGAAGGTGCGCAACAGGGCTGGCTTGTCTGCGGCGGACAAAAGCATCGCTGCGCGTTCGGACGCAAGGGCGTCGGTATCAAGCGACGCGAAGGCGATTCGATCACGCCTGCAGGCGTTTTTCCTCTGCGTGCAGTGCTACTGACGAACCCCGCGCTCTCGCCGCCGCTTTCGCGTCTGCCCGTCTTGCGCACGAGTGCCCGTGCTGCGTGGTGCGACGATGCCAAGCATGTTCGCCGCTACAATCGTCCTGTCGCCCTTCCGACGCGTCTGTCGCACGAGATTTTACGGCGCGAAGACGGTCTCTACGACTTGCTGCTGGTCTTGGGTTACAACGACGCGCCCGTGCGCGCGGGACTCGGCAGCGCGATCTTCCTGCATGCGACGGCGCAACATTCTCCCTATGCGCCGACGGAGGGATGTGTCGCCGTCGATGCGAAAGCGCTGCGTGCCTTGCTGCCGAAGCTTAGGCGCAACGCGGCGATTCGTATCAGTGTTCGTAAAAGGGTTTTTTTGGCAGGGCTTTTCTGTTAGGATCTCGCTATGCTTGCCTCTCGCCAAGGTCGTCGCCCTGCAAGAAGCTCTTCTTGGCAAAAGAGTGTGCCGAACGCGATCACGCTGGTGCGTGGTGTGTCGGTCTTTCCTATCGTCTTGCTCGTAATGGGTAGTCCGCGCCAAGCCTTCTTGGGGTGGATCGTGTTCGCCCTCGCCTGCTTGGGCGATTTTGTGGGCGGATACTTTGCCCGCCGTTGGAACGCCGTCTCGATGTTCGGAACAG
>JABAAD010000043.1 GCA_014238935.1 Alphaproteobacteria bacterium | reverse complement strand
CAAATCCATGTCCAAGTCCAACGCACGCGACAAGCGCGCGAACGTGCTGTTTCAAGGGCAATTGCCTAAAGAGCTGCTCGAAGCTGGCAACGCGTCACGACAAGGCTTTTGGATGCCGCCGCACATCTTTCGTATCGATGATCTCCAAACGCTGACGCGCGAAATCTTCGGTCCTGTCTTGCATGTGCAGACCTACGACAACAAGGAGCGCGAGCATCTTCTACAGCGCATCAATGCGATGGGCTACGGCTTGACCTTCGGTATCCATTCGCGCATCGACAGCCGTATCGCCAAGGCTGTCTCCGAGGCGCGTTGCGGCAATATCTATGTGAACCGAAACCAAATCGGCGCGGTCGTGGGTTGTCAGCCCTTCGGCGGCGAGGAGATGTCCGGAACAGGTCCGAAAGCGGGAGGCGCTGACCTTTTGCTCCGACTCTCGCGCCCAAAACAACGCTCGCCCTTCTTCGCCAACGGCGGCATCGCTCTGCCCGCCAATCTATCCACAAGTCTGCCTTGGCGCGCACCCTTGCACAAAAGAATGACGGAATGGCGCAGCTTGCTCGCCCCTGCCATCGGAATCTTCGACAGCAGGCAAAAAAATTGGCAAAAAAATTGGCACAAAGATTGGCAAAAAAATTGGCAAAAAAATTGGACAGAAGCGCCCGAGAGGCTTGCTCGGCTAGGAAAAGCAATACGCGCCTGGCAACCCACACCGCGTACCTGCGCGCAAATCTTGCTTGCACAAGCGCGCGAGGCTTATGCCAACGACGGCATCCTGCCCGGCACGACGGGCGAGCGCAACCGGCTCTACACCACAGAAAGAGGCATCGTCGCCTGCTGCGGCGAGAAGGACTTTCTTTCTCTGCAAGTTCTCGCAGCCCTCGCGCTTGGCAATCGCGTCGTCTGCGCGCGCGGCGAAGATCCTCCCTCACCGCACGAAGAGGCTCGACTGCGTGAGCTTGGCGCGCTTGCGCCGCGGGGGTATTTTTGGCAGCTCGCCGCACGAGATCTTTTCGAAGAAGGACTGCGTCTCTGCCATGCCGCCCTGTACGACGGCGAGGACGAGGAGCAGCGACAAAAGTTGCGCGTTCGCCTCGCATCGTTTCCCGATCGCAGGCGGCTGCTGTTGAGCCTGCAAGACGAGATGGGGTTGCTGGCAGCGCAACGTGTCGTCAGCGAGGACACGACGGCTTCGGGGGGAAACGCCTCCCTGTTACTCGCCGCCAGCAAAGGCTAGGGAAGCGCAAAGCGAGGGAAGGGAAGAGATGACTGCGCGATTCTTGTTGACAAAAGAGCAAGGAGGATGGAGAATCGAGGGCGATTGGTTTTCACCAAGCGATGTTGTTGTTGCTTGGCGAAGAATTTGCTTGGTTTATCTTACAACAACGGCAATCGGCAACGACAAAGGAGGTTACTATGACAAAAGAAACTGATTTGCTTCATCAGGTGACCCTTGATCCTGAAACACGGAAGCTCTATCGGGATGCGGGGCGCAGTTCTTTCGAGGGGATCACGCTGTATCCTCCTGAGACGGAGACTTTTATGCCTGTCGTGCGCACGCCTGATGAGGAGTGGGCGCTTGCAGGAAAGAGTATCGCGCGTGACTGGCTTGCGGTCGGCAATGGGTTGAGAAGAGCCATGGGCATGAAAGAGATCGATCCAAAAGTGCTGGAGCAAGAGCAAGGGTAAGCTTGTGGCGGAGAGGAAAGCAGGACGCAAGAGAGCAAAAAGAGCGGTTGCCCAGCCCGATTCTGTAGAAGAACACGAAGGCAAGCCCATGCCTCCTGTCGCAGGGGAGCGTGGTGTTAGAGTCCTGCAGTACTACGAAGGTCCTTTGCCTCCTGCCAAGGAGTTTGCAGAGTACAAAAAAGGACACAAGGATGCCCCGGAGCGCATTTTGCGCGTCCTAGAAAAAGAGCAAGACCAAAGGCACAAGAATAGGGATTCTATGCATAAGCACGTTCAAGCGCAAGGTGTCGCCGAAAGCCGCCGTAAAGACAAGGCGCAATGGTTTTCTCTGATTATCGCTTTAGCAGTCATAGCAGCGGCAACAGCTGTGGCGATTTACGCTGACAAAGGATGGTTGCCTGCTCTTTTTGGGTTCATAGCACTGCCTTTTCTTATCGATCGTTTCTTTGAGCGGTTGTTGACGCTCTTCGCAAAGGACAAAGACAAGAAGCAATAAACTCGCTAAAAACCTTGCCAACCCTTGTGCCATCATGAGCACACAACACCATCCCCATCCCCTGCCTGAAGAATGGCACCACGCCGCTGCCACTGCGAGGGCTTGGCCCTTCGCCGAGGCGCGCAAGCTCAGCCTCCGCCTGAAGCGCGAGCGGGCAGAGCAGGGCGGTACCTTGAAGCGAGTCGTTCGATTCCAGACGGGCTACGGTCCCTCAGGACTTCCCCACATCGGTACCTTCGGCGAGGTGTTGCGCACGAGCATGGTACGCAATGCCCTTTCCGTGCTTGAGCCTGACCTTGAGAGCGAACTCGTCTGCTTCTCCGACGACATGGACGGGTTGCGAAAAATTCCCGACACTGTCCCGAACCCCGAAAGTTTAACTCCCCATCTCGGCAAACCCCTGTCGGCTGTTCCCGATCCCTTCGGCTGTTGCCAATCTTTCGCGCAGCACAACAACGAGGCGTTGAAAAGATTCCTCGACGACTTCGGCTTCGCCTACACCTTCCAAAGCGCGACCGAGGGCTATCGTAGCGGCAAGTTCGACCGAGGGTTGCAGCGCGTGCTGGAATGCTATCAACCCGTGCTTGAGCTCATGCAATCTTCGCTGGGCGAAGAGCGCAGGCAAAGCTACAGTCCCTTCCTACCCTTGTGTCCCGAAAGCGGCGTGGTGCTGCAAGTGCCTGTGGAGGAAGTCGATGCGAAAAAAGGCACGATCCTCTACCGCCATCCTGACGGTTCAACCCGCGAGACCTCCGTCTTCGGCGGCAGGTGCAAGTTGCAATGGAAGCCCGATTGGGCGATGCGATGGTTCGTCCTCGACATCGACTATGAAATGTACGGCAAGGATCTGATTCCCTCTGCCGAGATGTCGCGACAGATCCTGCGTCTGATGGGCAAGGAGGCTCCTGCGGGTTTCGCCTACGAGCTTTTCTTGGACGAGAGGGGCGAAAAAATCTCCAAGTCGCGCGGCAACGGCTTGACCCTCGAGCAGTGGCTGACTTACGCGAGCGCCGATTCGCTGGCTTATTACATGTACAAAAAACCGAAGACGGCGAAACGGCTGTTCTTCGATTGCATTCCGCGCTGCCTCGACGAATACTTGAGCGACAGAAGACGATTCGACAAGGCGAGCAAGGCAGAAAAGGTGGAGAGTCCCGTTTTTCACATCGAGCGTCAGGTGTTGTCGACGGTGCCTGAGAGCGTGAGTTTTTCTCTTTTACAAAATCTTGTCTCTGCGGTGGGCTTGCAGAGCCGTGCGCTCGAACAGGAACATCTTCACACGGCGTGGATACCCTTGTTGCAACAGGATCTGGAGGCGGGGGGGCATCGGCTTTCTGAAGGGGAACGCGACACGATACAGCATCTTTGGGACTACGCGCTCGCCTACGACCGTGATTTTGTGCGTCCTTCGTGCGCGCCCCGTGCGCCCGCCGCGACCGAGAGGGTCTCGATCCACAATCTCGTTGTCAGGCTGCAAGAGCTGCCGAGAGACGCGGCGCTGGAAGAGATTCAGAGCGTCGTCTACGCGGTCGGCTGCGAAGAGGGCTACAAGGACAAACTGCGCGCATGGTTTGCCATGCTCTACGAGGTTCTGCTCGGACAAAACACAGGACCTCGCTTTGCAAGCTTTCTGAAAATCTACGGATTGGAGGCGGGAATTGCCATGCTGCAAAAAGCCGTCAAGTCATGACGAGCGCTCGTCGTAAAGACAGCGAGAACAAAGACAAGGAGCAAAGCTCGACACAAGTCGAGTTGAACGATCTGCCCTGTTGGCGCTTGGACGCTCTCTACAAGGGTATCGCTGATCCGCAGATCGAGAAGGATTTGCACCTTGCCAGAGAGGGGGTGTCGCAGTTTTCGCAAGCGTACAAAGGACGGCTCTCGACCCTTTCGCCCGCAGACTTGGGGTGTGCCGTTTGCGAGTATGAGCGGTTGCAGGAACGCATTGCGCGCTTGGGTGTTTTCGCCTTTCTGAAGCACGCGGAAAATTTGAGCGACGGAACGAACGCACGCTTTCGTCAGGGTTTGCAAGAGCAGCTGACCGAGATTGAAAAGTCGGTTCTTTTTTTCTCGTTGGAGCTCAACGGCTTGGACGACGATGCGCTTAGGCGGGCTTGCGAAAACGATTCGAGTTTGTCGCGCTATGTCGGGTGGCTTCAAGCGTTGCGTCGTTTCAAGCCGCACCAGCTTTCGGAGGACATGGAGGAGTTGCTGGCAGAGAAGTCGCTGACGGCACGCCTTGCCTGGATCACGCTCTACGACGAGAGTGAGGCTTTGATGCGCTTTCGCGTTGGAGACGAAGAGATCGTACTTTCGGAAGTTCTGCACAAGCTTTCGGACGAAGAGGCGAGCGTTCGCCGCGCGGCGGCGCATGCGCTAGGCAAAGGATTGGCGACGCACCTGCCTCTTCTGACGACGATCACGAACACGCTTGCTCAAGACAAGGCTTTGGAGGACAAGCGTCGTGGCTTTGGCAATCCGATCGAAGCGCGCAACTTGGACAACCGCATCGAAGGCGATGTTGTTGCTGCTTTGGTGTCGAGCGTGCGCGCCTTCTACCCGCGTCTTTCGCATCGCTACTATCGCCTGAAGGCACGGTGGATGGGGTGCGAGCAGCTCGACTACTGGGACAGGCTTGCTCCTGTACCGAACGCTTCGAGGCGTTTCATTCCGTGGGACGAGGCGTGCGAAACGGTGCTGACTGCTTACGGAGGATTTTCCTCCGAGCTGGGCGCACTTGCCAAACGCTTCTTCGACAACCCTTGGATCGACGCAGCACCGAGGGCGGGCAAGATGTCGGGTGCTTTTTCGTGTCCCTGCGTCCCCGAAACGCACCCCGTCATCCTCATGAGTTATCGCGGCAGGACGCGCGATGTCATGACACTCGCACACGAAATGGGACACGCTATCCATCAGACGCTTGCCGCGAAGCAGGGCTTTCTGCTTTCACAAACGCCGCTCACGCTCGCCGAGACGGCGTCCGTCTTCGGCGAAAGGCTGACCTTCGATCTGATGCTGACGCAAGCGAGCAGCCTCGCCGAGAAGCGCGCCTTGCTCGCGGGCAAGATCGAGGACATGCTCAACACTGTCGTTCGGCAAATCGCCTTCCTCGACTTTGAACAAAAGCTCCACGAGCGGCGCAGAAAAGCACCGCTATCCAGCGACGAGATCGGCGATCTTTGGATGCAGACGGCACGCGAGAGCTTGGGCGATGTTTTTCGTTTCGACGAACACTATCGTTGCTACTGGGGTTATGTGTCGCATTTCATCCACGCCCCCTTCTATGTCTATGCTTACGCCTTCGGCGACGGGTTGGTGAATGTGCTCTACGCCCTCTATCGCGACGGTATGGCGGACTTCGAGCAACGCTACAAAACATTGCTTGCTGCCGGGGGCAGCCGCGACTACAAGGAGCTGCTCGCCGCCTTCTCGCTCGATCCTGCGGCGCAAGACTTTTGGCAGCGCGGGCTCCTCGTCATCGAAGGCATGATCGACCAACTCCAAAACTTACTGGACGAAGATACGCCGAACACGAAGACAGCGACACCACGAAACACCATATAGCGTAAGCAGGCATTGGCAGGAAAACGCGAATGGGCTACAATCGCCTTTCGCTTGCAAACACGGGGCCGTAGCTCAGCTGGCAGAGCGCTACGATGGCATTGTAGAGGTCAGGGGTTCGACTCCCCTCGGCTCCACAAGCGGTGCGGCGGGCTGGGCTTTGGATCAAAAAAGGTTAATTTTACCCGTTTTCACGGCTTCGAGCGCAGACGACATACCGGCGCGCCACGCGTAAGCGATCAGAAAGATGCGGATGGCGCTCGTCAAGGGGAGGTTGGGTGCGCGCTCGGCGATTTGCGTGCAGACCTTGTGCACCGATGTTTGTTCACGCTCGAGGATATGTCCGAGGATGTCCCAAAAGATGGGCTCCAGC
>JABAAD010000042.1 GCA_014238935.1 Alphaproteobacteria bacterium | reverse complement strand
TCCCTCTCCCGCGTCTCTCTTCCCGTCGGTCCTGAGAACAACACCCACGAAAGGACACACACGATCGTAAACACCGCAAAAACAACCCCCGTCGACAAACCCCAAACTTGCCAAGACAAAACATCGATCTGAAACGCATACAAAACCGCTCCGACGATTCCAGGCACCAACAACACAAACCATACCCCGTCAACCCAGCCGCGCCACTTGCTGCCCGAAAACAGCATCCGACAACTATGCTCGCTCGCCTCGACGATGACATCGCTCTCATCGCCGCCTCCATTGTTCTTTTGCTTGCGCATGAAATTTTCGCCGTGCAGAGCATTCACCACCACGCCCGAAGTCCATCCGACGACAAAAGTGATCGCAATCAACAGCAATCCTGTCTTGGGCTCTTTTGCCAAAATCAAAAATGCCGCGTCTCCCATCGTCGCTGTCAAAACAGCAATCAACGCTCCGAAACTCAACCTTCCCTTGACATACTGCGTCACAACAACTAACGCGCCGCCACAGCCCGGCAACGCTCCCAAAAAAGACGCCATCGGCAACTCCCAACGTTTGTTTTCTCCCATGAACCTTGCCGCATCGAAACCCGATATCCGCTCCACCGCCAAGAGCAAGATCAAAGTCGTCGCAACGAACGCAGACACACCCAGATAAGTGTCCGCCATCGATCCCAGCACGATCCCTGCTCCCTCCTTGTCCGAAAAGACGTAGACCAACAAGCCGAGCGCGACACTGCCGACAACCGCAAGACGACGCCAAGCCAGCATCAGTTGTTTGCTCGTCCCTTGCTTATCCTTGCGCCCAGTATCGTGCGCAGAATCGCGTGCAGAGTCGCGCACCAGCACGTTTTTCGCCATAAAGTTTCCCCTGCGCTTGATCCGCGAAGCCATAATTTTGTTTTTCATCTTGTTTGTGACTCTCTTTCACGAGAGTTTAGAATCATTATAATCTAGCGGCAAGGGGAAAGACCTGTCAAGAGTTTTCCACAGCTTTCATCTCTTCGTCTATTGGGAGAGTTACTTCTTCCTGAAGGCTTCCGCGCGCTCATCGCGTGTTATTGCAACGCGTGTCGCCTGCGTCTTTCGACCGAGGATCCGATTCGCATTCCTTCGCGGTATTTGGTGACGGTGCGCCTTGCGATTTCGACTCCCTCCTGCTTGAGTTTGTCGACGATCTTGTCGTCGGACAGGGTTTCTGTGGGTTTTTCCTCCTCGATCAGCTGGCAGATTCGATGGCGCACCGCCTTTGCCGAAAGCGAAGTGCGCATGATCGAATTCGGAATGGCTTTGGTGAAGAAGTAGCGCAACTCGAACATGCCGCGCGGCGTTTGCATGTATTTTCCGTTGACGACCCGCGAGACGGTGCTTTCGTGCATGCTGATCGCCTCTGCGATGTCGCGCAACACCAGCGGCGCGAGTTTTGCGATTCCGTAGCGGAAGAATCCGCGTTGTCGCTTGACGATCTCAGCGGCGACTTTCAGGATCGTCTGCGCTCTCTGATCGAGCGCCTTGACGATCCAATTGGCACTCTGCCAATGTTCTTTGAGAAAATCCTGCGCTTGTGCGTCGCCGCGCAGACGAACATCGGATGCGACCTCGGCGTGGTAGTCGCGGCTCAACAAGACGCGCGGCAAGGTTTCGTTGTTCAACTCGACGCGCCAAATGTCGCTTGCTTCTTCCTCGTCCTCCTTCACCTCGCGCATGAGCAGGTCGGGAACGACCGTTTGAATGGGACGATGGTCGAACGCCGCGGCAGGACGAGGGTTCAACGAGCGAAC
This sequence comes from Alphaproteobacteria bacterium, assembly GCA_014238935.1. The sequence goes on along the minus strand of JABAAD010000042.1, from coordinate 4,461 downwards.
AGCAGCCAAGGCTTCGTCGAAATCCTCGCTACTCAACGCGCAGCGTTTGCGCAAAATTTCCTTGTTTCCGCTTGCAAGCAAGTCCAAGTTTTTGAGCATCGCCTCCAGCGCTTCGGTGAGCGCGCCGCGATCTTGCAGCTGCAAGCGCAGGCAGTCCTTGAGGTCGTATGCAAAAAGTCCGGGCGGCTCGAACTGCCGCAGCTTCGCCAAGACCCCTTCCACCTGTTCTACCTCGCAACCCAGCTGGCGCGCCGCCTCCACCGCCTTCGTGCGCAAGAAGCCGTTTTCGTCCAAGGAATCGATGAAGAAAGCTCCGATCGCATGTTCCTCGCCGTCCGTGATGTCCAGCCCCAGTTGGCGATGCAAGTGGTGCGAAAGACTTCGTGTCGTCTCGTCTTCCAAGTCGCTTGGCAGAAGATCGTACGGCGACGGCGCGGAGGTTCGTCCGACCTCAGTGAAAGAAGATTCGCCGTCGAACACATTTTCGTACGAAACATCCAGAGACTCCTGATCGGTCTGCGTCGATTCCAACACATCGAGCGCATCACGCTCTCCGCCCTCCGTGGCGTTTCCCTCCGTGGCACTTCCCTCCTCCGCCTCGCGCGACTCGGCAAGGGTCGCGGCGGGCTCGGGTTCGGTCGCTACGCTCGCGTTGTCGGCGACCTCCTCCTCCTTTTCCAAGAAAGGATTGCTCTCGATCTGTTCGTCAAGCCACGCCTCGATGTCGCGCGCGTTCATCTGCAACAGCTTGATCGCCTGTTGCAACTGCGGCGTCAGCACCAAAGACTGCGACGCTCTCAGCTCCAGCTTGGGTGCTATCGCCATCGCTTCCTTACGGACGCGCCGTCTTTCTTCGTTTTCATTCTTCCTCGCTCTTCTTGCTCGCCTCAGATGCGAAAGCGCTCACCGAGGTAGTATCGCCGAACAAGAGGGTTGTTGGCAACGCGTTTCGGCGATCCGCTCGCCATCACCGAGCCCTGATACATGACGCATGTCTTGTCGACGAATTGCAAGAGTTCGTAGATGTTGTGGTCGCTGATCAGGATGCCGATGCCGCGTCGTTTTAGAGTTTTCACCATGCGTTCGATGTCCGCAACGGCGATCGGATCGACACCCGCCAGCGGTTCGTCCAAAAGCATGAAGCGCGGATTGCAGCAGAGCGCGCGCGCGATCTCGAGGCGTTGCTGTTCGCCGCCGGAGAGCTTGCGCGCTTGGCGTGCGCGCACTTCGGTGAGAGAAAAATCTTCGAGCAAGGTACGTCGCTGCAAATCGCGCTCTTCCTTGGGACAATGGAGTTCCAAGATCGCCTCCAAATTGTCTTGAGCACTGAGCCCCTGAAACAGCGAGGGCTCTTGAGGAAGATAGGTGATTCGCAAACGCGTGCGCTCGGCGCTGCCTGCCGCCGTGATGTTTTTGCCGTCCAGTAGAATCTCGCCTTTGTCGGCTCGTGCCAAGCCCGCCAAGATGTAGAAGAAGGTCGTCTTTCCTGCGCCGTTCGGACCGATCAACCCGACGCACTCGCCCGTTGCCACGCTCAGCGACAAATCGCGCAAGACTTGCAGCTCGCCGTAGGACTTTCCCACCCCGCGCACCTCCAAAAGTCCCGCAGGGGGCGATGCCTCGGCAGCAGGGGAGGACATCACAAAATTCCTACAGCGCAAAAAAACGCTTCCCAAGTTCCCGCTCGCTCGCCGCGGATTCCAGAGTGTAGCGTTGTTCTTTCAAATTGTAACGCAGGCATGCTCCTGTCAGCACGCCCTCGCCGCTTCGAACCTCGACGGCGCCGCACAGCAGACCGCTTTCGTCGGAAAGATCGTGACCGCCGTGCCGCCCCCTCAGCTGCGTGCCGTCGGCAAGGACGATACGCACCGAGCCTAGTCTTCCGTCGCGTTTTTTGCCGTGGTAGCGCGCTTGTCCGTCCTCTACGACGACACGCTCGGCTTGCAAAGTCCACAGCACCGTCTTGTCGTGGTCTTCCCCTGCGACGACGACCGAGCCCGCAAGGATGATGCGTCTGAGAGCATCGTTGCCGAACACGCGACAGCCCACTTTCGACGCTCCCTTGCAGGGAAGCAGCATCGCCTCTTGCGCCGCGCCGCGGTAGCGGTTCAAGGGGGCTTGAAAAGAAAAGACGACATCGCGCTTGAAGACGACAACACGATGTTCTTCACGAAGCTCTTCGACGAAGCCGCCGCCGAGCGAAGAGAGTCTGTTTTCGCCCTCTTGTACGGAGACAGGACTCTCGGTCGTCAGACGATACCCCTGCGCCTCCTTTTCGTAGATGAGACTTTGCGTAGACAAGGTCGCTTCTCCCATTGCCACTCGCGCTCCTTCGTCGCACAGCAAACGCCTTGTCGGCGTTGCAAGGGGCTGCTGTTCGGAGGGAGGACGGGAAGAAGACGCAGTTTTATAAAGCAGCCCGCAACGGAAAGACCATCCCTGAGAGGCTTCGTCGGACGCTTTGGACAAAGAGGATTGGCGTGACGCAACAGAGGGAGCGTCGAAGAAAACATGGCTTTGCGTCTGCGTCATCGTCCATCCCTCGACATAGTTCGTTCGTTCTAGAGGCATGCGCGCGAGTTGCTGTTGTTCGTTCTCTGCGCTCCAAAACAAGATTGTCGCAGGCAGCATTGCTATCCCCCCCAACAATGCGAGATCGACAGCCCGTCGCCGCAGCGGGGCGACACCGCGCCCGTGCTGCGCGCGCGCGTAGCGGCTACGCCACGACGGGTTCTGTATCCAAGTTCGCAAGCGCGACAGCAACCTTCCCGCCGCTGCTCTTGTATCGAAGCTATAAAGAGGTTTCACGCCTGTCCTGCTCGCAAACAGTCTTGCAAATGCAAAATTCCAACGACAAGTCGCTTGTCGTCGACGACGACCAAAGCGGTGATGCTACGCCGGTTCATCGTCTCGAGGCTTTCGGCGATCGAGTTGTGTTCGCCGATCGTCTGGGGGTTCGCCGTCATGACCTTCTCGACGGGGGTTTCGAACGATGTTTTTTCTCCACTGACGAACCAGCGTCGCAAATCGCCGTCGGTCACGATTCCGCAGAGGGTTCCATCGTTGTTGCAGACGATTGCCGATCCGAGCCGTTTGCTGTTCGATTGCAACAGCACCTCGCGCATGCTGCAGCCGCGCGTGACCTTTGGCAGGGCATCGTCTTTATGCATCAGCTCGCCCACGCTCAGCAACGCCCTTCCCAGCTTGCCGCCGGGGTGGAAGCGGTGAAAATGTTGCGCCGTGAATTGTCGACGGGAAAGCAGAGCCACCGCCAACGCGTCGCCATATACCAAGGCGAGCGTCGTCGAGCTTGTCGGCGCCAAGCCCAACGGACACGCCTCTGCCACGCGCGGTAGGAGCAGTACTCGATCTGCCCCTCGCGCCAGCGAGCTCGAAGCTTGCGAGGTCAGGGCGACGAGCAGGATCTTGTGGCGGCGCGTGTAGGCGACCAAATCGCCCAGTTCTTCCGTCTCGCCCGAGCTGGAGAGAGCCAAGACCGCATCGTTGCGCATGATCATTCCCAAGTCGCCGTGGCTCGCTTCCGCAGGATGCACGAAGTAGGCGGGCGTGCCTGTCGAAGAGAAAGTCGCTGCAAGCTTGCGTGCAATATGTCCGCTCTTGCCCATGCCTGAGACGATCAGTCGACCTTGCAACGTTGCAAGATCATCGAGCACACGCGAAAACATCCGCCCCTGTTCTTGCTCGGCATCGAACAGAGGCAAGAGTTGCGCCAACGCCTCCGCCTGCACGACGACCGCTTCGCGCGCGCAAGCGAGGTCTGCCTCGGTCTTCGGCGAGTCTTTCTTGTTTCTGTTGTCCACCTTCTTGTCCACTTTGGGCGGACCGAAGTTTAGAAAGTTTAGCGCACGCGCGCCCAAACGCGACGCTTGTACATGAGTGCCACGACAAAGAACACGGCGAGAAAGACGACGACTCGCAATCCCATACGTTTGCGCGTCTCTAGCGAGGGGTCGCTTGCCCAAGCCAAGAACTGCGTCACATCACTCGCCATGCGCTCGATACTCGCCTTTTCGCCGTCGCTGTAGGCGATCAGATCTTCGTAGAGGGGCTGTGGCATGGCGATCGCGTGTCCTTCGAAAACCTTGTTGTAGTAAAGTCCTTCCGGCAGTTCGAAGCTTGTCGGCGGTTTGGAGTAGCTGGTCAGCAAGGCGTAGATGAAGTCCGCTCCTCCCTTGCCCGCTTCTTGGGCGACGATTAGGCTCAAGTCGGGCGGCAACGCGCCGTTGTTAGCGATTCGCGCCGCCGCGTCGTTGGCAAAGGGCGAGACGAAGGGATCGGAGGGTAGGGCTGGACGCGCGTATTGTTCGCCCTCGTCGTTCGGTCCGTCTTCCACCTCCAATCGTCCGGCAAGGGCTGCAACCTGCGCGCGCGAGTAGCCCAGCGCCTCCAAGTCGCGGTAGTGCAGGAAGCGCAATCCGTGGCACGACGCGCACACTTGGT
>JABAAD010000041.1:3712-6292 GCA_014238935.1 Alphaproteobacteria bacterium | reverse complement strand
TGTACGCGCAAGACACGTACGCCTCCTGCGACGGCGGCAGCGACGGCTGCCAAGCCCCCCTCCAAACGATCGGCAAAATTTTCGGCAAAATGTTCTGCAAAATGTTCTGACTTTCTTCTCGTTTCGTCTTTCCGCGCAAGGAGATGTCCCAAGAAAGACTTGCGCGATGCGCCCAACATTGTCGGAAAGCCGAGTGCACCGATCTCTCCCCACGATCGCAACAGAGCAAGGTTTTGCTCTAGCGTCTTTCCGAAACCCAAGCCTGGGTCCAGCACGATTTTGTCTTGCCGCACACCCGCATCACAACACATTTGAGCGAGTTCGCCCAAGCGAGCGAGCACGGCGGGCAAGGCGGAGGCAGCCTCCTTTTCGGGCTGCCACGAATCCCCCCCCTCGCGTAGCGATCCGCGATGCAGTCGACTGGCTGCGTTATGCATCAACACCACCCACCCCCGCTCTGCGTCCCGCTGCGCACCCTCTTGCTTGGCAAGCAGTCGCCACAAGTCAGGACGTTCCTCGCCTGAAACATCGTTGAGCATATGCGCGCCCAAACGAACCGCCTCGATAGCCACCTCCGCCTTGCTCGTGTCAACCGAAACTAGGGCTTCGGGAAAGGCGCGAAACAAAGTTTCGAGAGAAGGCAACAGACGCACGCGTTCTTCCTCCAACGACAGAGGCGTAGCGCCAGGGCGCGTGCTTTGCGCTCCCACATCCAGCCACTCCGCGCCCGCACGCAAGGCTCGTTCGGCTGCGCGCAACAGACGCGCCTCGCCGTCCCCCTCGTCCCCCTCGCCTGCAGACAGCAAGCCGTCTCCCGAAAAGGAATCGGGCGTAAGATTCACGATCGCCATCACCGCAGGCGGCAAGTCGTGCCGTTTGAGCTTGGCACAACCCTCTCGCATCTCTGCCGCGATAGCAGAAGAAGCAACTTGACATTTCGATGCAGGATCCATAGCTTGCACCCCCATGAACGAGGCGAAACAAGCCTTCCATAGCACACGCTACCGCATCCTTGTCGAAAAGCTGACCCTGCAAGCCCGCATCGGTATCTTTCCCGAAGAACGCACGACACCGCAACCCTTGTGTATCTCGCTTTGTGTCTCGTTGCAAACCTCGCCTTCGATTGAACGGAGAGCTTTCGTGTGCTACAAGCAACTGGTGGAAGAGATCACAGCCCTAGTTTTACGAGGACACATCGCCCTGCTGGAAGACTTGGCAGAGTTGATCGCAACCTTGTGCTTCGCGCATCCACAAGCCCTTTCTGTGTGGCTACGTTTGGAAAAACCCGACGCGGTCGCGGCTGCCGAAAGCGTCGGCATAGAAACAACCTTCGAACGAGCACAAGGAGAAGAACGATGAACGACAGCCCAACGACGAGAAGAATCTTTGTTTTTGTGTGTACGGTGCTGGTGAGCCTCGCCTTGCTTCCTCTTGCGGGCAGACAAGGGGAGGCTGCGGCTGCGCTCAACGAGGCGCAAAAGACGGAACGCGCACTAGAGTTCATCATGCAACACGGCACGGCGATGGCAAAGACTATGGCGAGCGACAGCATGCCGAAGCGAGAGAAACGGCTCAATCTGAAAGTTATTGTGGAAGAAATTCTCGACATCGAAATCATGATACGCGCCATCGTGGGCCCTTACTGGCGCAAGATGGACATGGAGCAACGCAAACGCTATCAAAGCACCTCGGAACGATGGATCGTTCTGTATTCGGCGAATTTTCTGAGCACGGTCAAACCTGTCAAGTTCGATGTGCTCTCTGCAAACTTGCTCGGCAGGGATGTGCTTGTGGAGACGGAGGCGCAAGCCAAGGGCAGCACCGAGTCCTTCCTCATCCATTGGCGCGTGCGGTTCAACCCTGAAGACGAAGCTACCTTGATCGACATGCATTTCAGCGGACTCAGTATAATTTCAGCGCAACGCAGCGAATTCTCTACGGTGTTGGCAGAGCAGGGCATTCCCACCTTCCTCGACAAGCTCGACGAACAGCTCGAAAAGATCACACAAGCCTTCAACAAGAAGTAAGAAGATGCGCCAGACGACAACAAAACTGACGACAAAGGTAACGACAACGTTGTTGGCTCGCGTTTCGCAGCTCGTGCGCGCGGGCGGAAAGGGTTGTGCCTTCGTTGCTGTCTGCCTCGTTCTTTCGTTCGCAGCGAAAGCGCAGAGCCAACAGGTCGACTTGGAACTCAAACAGAGACTCAAGCAGGGACTCAAGCGTAGCGATGCCTGCAGTACGGAGGAAGTGCGTGTCTTCTCCGACGACAAGGCGCGCGCTTTGCTGAAGGAAATTCATCAACAGCAAAAGACGCTCGTAGAGAAACAATCGAAGAAAACACAGCTGCAAGCCTACAAGGATATTCTGGGAGAAACGCTCGCCTACGGTACTGTAGCGCGCAGTTTGATCGGTCCTTACTGGCGCAAGATGTCACCCTCGGAACGCGAGGAGTATACCCTTCTCATCGCCTCGATTTTGGAGAGTACGGTAAGCGACGCGATCTACAACCTTCCCGTCGAGGGCTACGATCTTTTGCAAGTCTCGCGGCTGGGCAAAGATTTCGCGGTGCGCCTCGCT
>JABAAD010000041.1:0-3684 GCA_014238935.1 Alphaproteobacteria bacterium | reverse complement strand
TTCCCATCGTTTGGCGCGTGCGCTGTTTCAAGAGCGACGCAGGAGGCACTACGAGTTTGGGGGTCGTCGATGTTATCTTTCGCAGCGTCAGCGTCATCGCCGGCAAGCGCCGCGAGATGACGGATATCATCAGCAAGCAGGGAGTAGGACAGTTTCTCCGTCTTCTTACGCTCGAGCGCGACCACCTCAAAGCGCGGGGACGCTAGCGCCGGGGACGCTAGCTAAGCTAAGAGCCGGGAGACGGACGCGCAGAGGGTACAGAAGGCGCGACAGGAGCAGGAGCAGCCACAGGATCAGGATCAGCGGCGGGGTTTACTTGAGCCTCAGTCCCATGTGCGTGCGGTGCGGGTGCGGGTGCGGGTGCGGGTGCGGGCGGAGGAGCTGTGGCAGGTTCTGCTACGACGGGGGAAGATGGTGTCTCCAACATGACCTCTGACAGCAGTCCTTCTTTTTCTCGAATTTTGTTTTCGATGGCACGCGCGCTTGCCGTGTTGGCGCGCAGCCATAGACGCGCGTTTTCGCGTCCCTGGGCTATCCGCTGCTTGTCGTAAGCGTAATACGCGCCTGATTTCTCGATGATTCCTGCGCTGACTCCGAGGTCGAGGATTTCGCCGCTTTTGGAAATTCCCTCGTCGTACATGATGTCGAACTCGACGACTCGGAAAGGCGGGGCGACCTTGTTTTTGACAACCTTGACCCGCGTTTGATTTCCGACGATGACATCCTTGTTCTTGACGGCACCGATACGGCGAATGTCGAGGCGTACGCTCGCGTAGAATTTCAAGGCGTTTCCTCCTGTGGTGGTCTCAGGATTTCCGAACATGACGCCGATTTTCATACGGATTTGGTTGATGAAGATGACCATCGTGCGCGAGCGCGCGACGGAGCCCGTGAGTTTTCGAAGCGCTTGGCTCATGAGTCTCGCGTGCAATCCGACGTGGGTGTCTCCCATGTCTCCTTCTAGTTCTGCGCGCGGCACGAGGGCTGCAACCGAATCGATGACCAGCACGTCGAGCGCGCTGGAACGCACGAGGGTGTCTGCGATCTCCAGCGCCTGTTCTCCTGCGTCGGGCTGGGAGATGAGCAGCGCCTCCAATTTGATGCCGAGTTTTTTGGCATAGGAAGGGTCGAGCGCGTGCTCTGCGTCCAAGAAGGCGCATTGTCCGCCCCGTCGCTGAGCTTCGGCGATGACATGCAGAGCGAGCGTCGTCTTTCCCGATGATTCAGGTCCGTAGATCTCGACGATGCGTCCGCGCGGCAAGCCGCCTACGCCCAAGGCGATGTCCAAGCCAAGCGATCCCGTCGAGATGGATTCGATACCCTCTACCTCCTGATGTCCCAAGCGCATGATCGATCCCTTGCCGAAGCTACGCTCGATCTCGTCCAAGGCGGAGGCGAGTGCCTTCTGCTTTTTGTCGCTTTGTTGCTTGCTGGTCGTCTTCTCCATAAGGCAGTCTCCTCGACATCCGTCGGCGTTGCGGGGGGGGCTGTCTCCACCCTAGGGCTTGCTCAAGAAAAAAGCAAGCCCGCCGTCACGCTTGACAACGATGCCAAGAACGCGTAGAATGGGGCGAAGATGAAGGTTGGGTGATTTACGAAGGTAGAGGGTGACGATGTGTTATGAGTGATTTTTCTACACTCGGCTTGAGCGAGAAAATTCTGCAACAAGTCGCGCGTGTAGGGTTTTCCCAGCCGACACCGATTCAAGAACAGGCAATTCCGAATGTGCTGATGAATCGTGATGTGGTCGGCATTGCGCAGACGGGAACCGGCAAGACGGGTGCCTTTGTTTTGCCTTTGCTCGATATTCTTGCGCACGGCAGGCAGCGCGCGGCCTTGCCGCGTGCGTTGGTGCTGAACCCGACGCGAGAGCTTGCGATGCAAACGGCGAATGTTACCGAAACCTTCGCTGAGAGCTTGGGGATTCGTCACACTTTGCTGATCGGAGGCATGACGATGGGAGAACAAATCCGCGCGCTCTCCCGTGCTCCCGATGTTGTGATTGCAACGCCTGGCAGACTTTTGGACTTGCACGGACGCGGCAAGCTGCTTTTCAACGCGATCACGGTGCTGGTGATCGACGAGGCGGATCGCATGCTGGATATGGGCTTCATACCCGATGTGGAACGGATCTGCGCGCTCCTGCCCCCTCGACGCCAAACGATTCTGATGAGCGCTACTTTGGACGATGCTGTCCTGCGCCTGATCGAACGCTTCACGACGGCAGCGAAACATATCGATCTTTCTCCGCAACGGCGCGGCGCGGATACGGTGGAAGAGACCTTTCTGCCGACCGGCGACGAAAGAACTAAGATGGCATTGTTGCAAAAAGAATTGGAGAAACACAGCTCTGTATTGGTGTTTTGCAACCGTCGCCAGCGCGTGCGCGAGGTGGCACGATGGCTTTCGCAACAGCGCGTTAAAGATGTTGGACAGTTGCACGGCGACATGCCGCAACCCTTGCGTATCGCGGAGCTGGAGCGTTTTCGCAACGGCGAGTTGCGCAGACTCGTCTGCTCCGATGTTGCTGCGCGCGGCTTGGATATCGAAGCCGTCGATTGCGTCGTCAACTTCGATGTTCCCCTGACGCGCGACAATTATGTCCACCGCATCGGACGCACGGGACGCGCCGGATTGCGCGGTGTCGCCGTCACCTATGTGAGCGAGGAGGACAAAGTGCTGCTAGAGCGCATCGGCATGCTCGATCGTATCGAGGGTGTGGCTGTCGCCGCCAATGGGGTAAGCGCAAAGGAGAGTCATCGAGAGCATAAAAGAGAGAGCGGCAGGAGAAAAAAAGTCGATTCTCTTCGAAAGCCTGCGTCTTCCACTTCTTCCACCTCTTCCACTTCTTCCGCCTCGTCGGACTGTCAGGACACCTTGCCAGCTTTCCTGCGCCACCCCGTCTAGCACGAGGCACCAGTCACGGCGAGCCTGCCTTTTTTTTTCTTGCGTTCCCTCCTGCGGAGAATCCGTTTTATGGCAGAAAGCCCTTCCTCTTCCGTCGAGAATTCTCGCTACCGAGTTCTTTTTACGCACCCGTTGCCGTCGCTTGATACGGCGCACGCGCGCGCCTATCAGGCGCACAGCGCTGGGGGCGAGGAGGGCTTTCTTGCCTATGTCTGCGGACGTCGCTTTTTTCCTCGTCTGAGCGCCTGCGAAACTTTCTCGCACGTGCGCCACAGCGCGTTGGTGCAGTTTCAGGAATGGTGTCTGCAACGCGACGCGGAGGGAGTGGAGCGCGTCGTTTTGATCTACAAGCATCCTAACAAGCGGCTGTATTTGGACTCTCTGGAGGATACGACGACGGCGCTGAACTTGCACGAGTGTGTGAAGAGGTTTCTGAAACCCATGCTTCAACCGTTGCATGCTATTCACACGGCGGGTCTGACCTATCGTGCTTTTTCTCCGACGAATCTTTTTGTTCAGAGTTCAGAGATGCAGTCGTTCGTTTTAGGACAATGTCTTAGCGAGCCCGCCGGCACTTTGCAGCCGCGTCTTTTCGAAACGCCGACCTGCGCGATGGCAGAGCCGCAAGGGCGCGGGAGCGAAATCGCCGCGAACGACTATTACGCGCTCGGCGTGATGGTTTTCACGCTTCTACGAGGACACGTGCCTTTACGCTTGGTGTCAGAAGAAGCGGTTATTTTGCAAAAGGCGCGCTTGGGCTCGTACCGCGCGCTATTG
>JABAAD010000003.1 GCA_014238935.1 Alphaproteobacteria bacterium | reverse complement strand
GTCTGTTTACGCTGGAAACCCCCGAACGCCTTGTCGTCGATCTTCCGAACGCTGTTGTATCGAAGCTTTCTGCAACCCTCAAGCCGAGCGGATTTGTGAAGGGCTATCGCTACGGGTTGTTTCGCCCGCAGGTGTTACGCTTTGTTTTCGAATTTGACGCTGCGGTCGTTGCGGTTGCGCACGGCAGGTTGAACGCCGATGCGCGACACGGATTTCGTCTCTTCGTCGATTTGGCAAGGGTTGCGGATGCGCGCTTGCGACCACCGCCGTTGCGCTACGCCTCCAAGAGTTGGGAAAAGTACATCGCAGGGCAGCCCGCGCTGTGGCAAAGCTCTGCTGCGAAGAGCGCGAAAGAATCCTCTCTGCGCGCTAAGGTTGCCAAATCTTCGGCTTCTCCCGCCTCTCCTTCTTCTGCGGCGCGCGCACGCCGCATCGTGCTGGATGCGGGACACGGAGGGATCGACTCCGGCGCGCGCGCGCACGGGCTTGAGGAGAAACGCATCGTCCTCCTCTTCGTCAAAGAGATCGCAAAAAAGCTCAGAGGCTCAGGACGCTACAAGGTTTTCCTTACGCGCGATGCCGACTTTTTCGTGCCTCTGCGCCAACGCTACGAGATAGCGCATCGTTTGAAAGCCGATCTTTTCCTCTCGGTGCATGCCGACCATCTGCGCGCCAAGTCCATTCGGGGGGCGACCGTCTACACGCTCTCGGAAGTTGCCTCCGACCTAGAATCTGCCGAGCTCGCGTCGCGTGAAAACAACGCCGCCGTGCTGGTCGGACAGGATCTCTCGGAGTTTACGCCCGATGTCTCGACCATTCTCATCGACCTTGCACGCAAAAGCACCAATCGCAAGTCGTGGCGCGCTGCCGAGACTTTCGTGCGACAGATGAACGGCAAAATTCCGACGCTGAAACGCACGCATCGCTACGCGGGGTTTGTCGTCTTGAAGTCTCCGAATGTGCCTTCGCTGCTGCTGGAGCTGGGATACCTTTCGAACTCCAAGGACGCGCAAAATCTCAAGCAGCCCGCATTTCGAAAAAAAGTGGCAGCCCTTGTATTGAAGGCGTTGGATGTGTACTTTAAGGATGCCTCTTGAATAAGAGAGACCCCCTCCTTTTTTCGCTCTTCCGCTCTTTCTTCCGCTTCTCGAATTTCGATGTACGATCCTACCGTCCCCTCTCGTTTGCGCAACTTCTTTTTTGTCTACGCGCGTGCGTCGAGGGGCAGGCGTTTTCTTTTGACTTTGTTGTTCGCCTTCAGCGGCTCGATCTTTGTCGTTGCGTCGACGTTGTTCTTCTTCTCGCTGACACTGCCCGACTACCGCCAGCTCATCGACTACGATCCTTCCAAGACGACACGCGTCTATGCGAACAACGGCGCGCTCATCTCGGAGTTTGCCGTGGAGAAGCGCGTTTTCGTGCCGATCGAAGCGTTGCCCCAACCCCTCTTGCAAGCCTTCATCGCTGCGGAGGACAAAAACTTTTACGAACACTTCGGTCTCGACTTGAAAGGGATCGTTCGCGCTGTTTCGACCAATCTGCAAAGCTTTGCCAGCGGCTCGACGCGCCTCGTAGGAGCTTCGACGATCACGCAACAGGTTGCGAAGAACTTCCTTCTGACGCGAGAGAAGACGCTCACCCGTAAGGTGCGCGAGGCGATTCTCGCCATTCGCATCGAGCGCGTCTTGTCGAAAGATCGCATCTTGGAGCTCTACCTGAACGAGATCTATTTGGGACGCGAGTCCTACGGTGTCGCCTCTGCGGCGCGCAGCTATTTCGGGGTCGATGTGCGTCATCTGAAATTGGAACAAGTCGCCTATTTGGCGGCGCTGCCGAAAGCTCCCAACCGCTACAACCCGCAAAAGCACTACGAGAAAGCGCTGGGTAGAAGGAATTGGGTGCTCTCGCGCATGCTCGCCAACGAGTTCATCGACGAGCAGCAGTACGAGAAGGCGCAGAGGATCGATCTTTCTGCCGTCTCGAAGCCGCAGAGAATCGAGGCGAAAGGATCGTTCTTCGCCGAAGAGGTGCGTCGAAAGCTGGTCGAACGCTTCGGCGAGACGGAGCTCTACCACGGCGGGCTTGTCGTCTACAGCACGTTGGATCCGCGGTTGCAGATTTTTGCCGAACGCGCCCTCAAGCGCGGCATCCGCGCTTACGACCGCAGGCACGGCTATCGCGGGCATATCGGCAAAGTTTACTGGAAGAGAGATGCCGACGATGTGCGACCGCTCGTAGAGTTGCGCGACAACGAGTCGTCAGGCGAGCGTGTCTCCGGCATTTCCTTTCTTGAGATGAAAAAACCCGCAGGCGCATCGGAGAAGTGGCTGTTGGCGCGCGTCGAAGAGGTGGGCGCGCGCGAGGCGGTGTTGGTCACGCAAAAAGGACGCAGAGGCATTCTGTCGCTTCAGGACATGGCGTGGGCGCGCGAGCAGATACTTCCCTCGCGCACGCAGGATGAAGAGCAGCAGACGGACGAGCTCGTTCTCAGAGGGGGACGCTTCGAAAGTTCCGAAGACGAACGCTATCGTGAACGACTGGGCGAGCAGATCAAACGTCCTTCCGACCTGCTCGCCAAGGACGATGTGCTGTTGGTGGCGCGCAAGGGAGGCAAGGGGGATGCCTTTTCGCTCGAACAGGTGCCGCAGGTCAATGGTGCGTTGGTCGCATTGGATCCCTTCAACGGTGCCGTGCTTGCCCTTGTCGGCGGCTGGAGCTTCGACGATTCCGAGTTCAACAGAGGCACGCAAGCCATGCGACAGCCCGGCTCCTCGTTCAAGCCCTTCGTCTACCTCTCGGCGTTGGAAAATCGCTTGACACCGGCGACGCGAATCTTGGACGCGCCCTTCGTGCTGTTTGGCGATGCCGACGCGCCCAAGTGGAAGCCCAGCAACTTTTCCAAGAAGTTCTACGGACCTTCGCCTATGCGGTTGGGCATAGAATATTCGCGCAATCTCATGACGGTACGCCTTGCTCAGGCGGTCGGTATGGACAAGGTGGCGGATACCACCCGTCGCTTTGGCATCATCGAGAAGATGCCGCAACGTTTGGCGCTCGCCTTGGGATCGGGGGAGACGACCTTGATGCGCATGGTCGCGGGTTATGCCATGTTCGCCAACGGCGGTCGCAAGATCACGCCGGGCTTGATCGAGCGGATTCAGCGCGTCGACGGCGAGACGCTCTATCGACGCGACGATCGAGCTTGCGGGGGTTGTGCCGTCTCCGACTTGGTGCGCGCTGTCGAAGAGGGGCCGCCGTTGATGCTGCCGACGGGCGAGCGCGTCACCGACGAAGCCAGCGCCTATCAGATCGTTACCATGCTGCAAGGCGTCGTCGATCGAGGCACGGGCAGGCGCGTACGCGCCGAGGTGGAGGGTGAGATCGCAGGCAAGACGGGAACTACCAACAACAATCAGGACGCGTGGTTCGTCGGATTCTCACCGCGCTTGGCGGCGGGTGTCTATATCGGATTCGACCAACCGCGCAGCTTGGGAAGGCTGCCGTCGGGCTATCAGGAGACGGGATCAAGCGCCGCCGCGCCGGTCTTCGCAGAGTTCATGCGGAAAGCCTTGAAGGGCAAAACGCGCGGAAAATTCCTTCAGCCGCGTTCTGTCGAGGTTGTCACGATCGACAGGCAGACGGGGGGAAGGGTTGGCAGCGACTCCAAGTCCAAGCGACGTTTGAGAAACGCTTCGGGCTTGCAGATCTTCGACGAGGTCTTTAAGATCGGAAACGCTCCCAAGAACGAAAAGGAGAGCCTTCTGATTACAGGAGGATCTCCCGTTGACGACGCGCAGCAGGAACAACCGAGCGACGCTCCTGCGTTGGGCGTCTATTGAGGAGGCACGATTGGCAGCCGCCAAATTATCTAATCAACAAGTTCGCAACCCGCAAAAAAGAAAGCGATTTCTTTCTCTGCATTCTCCGCCGAATCAGAGCCATGCACAGAGTTGGCCTCAAGCGATTCTGCCAAAGTCGCGCGGATCGTGCCCTCCGCCGCCTCCTTCGGATCGGTCGCGCCCATAATCGCACGGTTTTTTGCAACCGCATCCTCTCCCTCCAACACCTGTACGACGACAGGACCGGAGACCATAAACGCCACCAGCGATTCGTAGAAGGGACGATCTTTGTGAACAGCGTAGAAAGCGCGCGCTTGCGCCTCATTCAGACGCAAGCGTCGCTGAGCCTTGACGCGCAACCCCCCCGCCTCCAGCATGGCGACGACCGAGCCCGTCAGATTGCGTTTCGTCGCATCGGGTTTGACGATCGAGAGCGTGCGTTGTTTTGTCGTATCCATAAGACTTTGCTATAGACTTTGCTATCGTGGTTGACGCAAGGAAGTTTGCAAACTAGCAGAGTTGTTGTTTTTTCGACAAGGAAAATTTTATGGATCGCACCTCAAATGGCACTTTGGATTGCTACACCTTCGAGCCCTCCGAGCAAGCGGGTCGGATCTATGCCTGCTCGCGCGCCGCGTACGCGGACTTTCGTTTGCGGCTTGCGGCATCGGAGGACTTGCCTTCGTCTTGTCCTCCAGCGCAAGCGCGCGGGGGCAGAGGTGGCGAGAGGGGTGACTCGGAGGCTGAAGCGGGCGTTTGCCTCGTGCCTTTCGAACAGGGCAGCGAAGGCGGGAAAGGGGAGGGAGGCGAGGGAGGCGATGGAGGTCGCTATCTCTTCGTGCTGGACGAGGCGCAAGACTTGTGGAGCTGGGCACTCTTGCCATCTCGTCTTGTGAAAATCGCAGAGGAAGAGCAGTTCGTTCTTGCGCTAGAAGATAAGTTGCGCGCGCGCGCTGTTTTGGCTTGGGGACTCTCCTCCTATTCTTTCGATCGTTTTCGCACGCATCAAAGCTCGCGTCCGTTGCAACTTTTGCTCGACGAGGAGGACAGGGCTTGTGCGGAGGAAGTGCGAATTCTCTGTTTGGGACGCGACTTGATCAACACGCCCGCCAATGTGCTGGGAGCAGAACGTTGCGAGCAGGAAGTGCGCAGCATTGCAGAAAAAAGCGGCGGAGTCTTTCGCTCCATCCGCGGCGACGCGCTGCTAGAGAAGAACTATCCGCTCATCCACGCCGTCGGACGCTCGGCACGCGAAGAGCCTCGTTTGCTCGAAGTGCGATGGGACGCTCCGAATAAAAAGGTCGCTCCACAAACGCCGCGCGGCAAGCCGAAAAAGGTCGCCATCGTCGGCAAGGGCGTCTGCTTCGACAGCGGCGGGCTCAATGTGAAAGACGCGCGCTCTATGCGACTCATGAAAAAAGACATGGGCGGCTTGGCGCACGCGCTCGCGCTCGCGGAGCTGCTACGCCTACGCAAGGCGCCGCTCTGCCTGCGCCTGCTCCTGCCCGTTGCAGAGAACGCCATCTCGCGCGATGCCATGCGTCCCTCGGACGTCTATGCCAGTCGGAAGGGGGATACGGTCGAAATAGGACACACGGACGCAGAAGGACGTTTGTTGCTTGCCGACGCTCTGTGGGAAGCGAGCGCGCCCTGCAAGAACGAATCCGAATCCGATGTCGAGTCTCTTCCCGCAGCCTCCCCTCCCGATCTTGTGATCGACCTAGCAACCCTGACGGGAGCTGCGCGCGTTGCAACGGGTCCGCTTCTGCCGAATATGTTCGCAAACGACGAGCAGCTTGCAGAGCAACTGCTCGCCTGCGCCTTAGATGCGCAAGATCCGCTTTGGCGCATGCCCCTTTGGCAAGACTATCGCCACGCCTTGCGCTCGCGTTGTGCCGACCTCAGCAGCAGCGGCAGCTGGCCTTACGCAGGTTCGATCACCGCAGCCCTGTTTTTGCAGAACTTCGTCGCACCCGATATGCTGTGGATACATTTGGATGTCATGGCGTGGAACGAACGTACGCGGGCAGGAAGACCTGAGGGCGGCGAGCTGCAAGGCGTTCGCGCGCTCGCCGCGTTCTTGGAGGCGTGGAGCTATTCGTGAAGGAACAACAGCCATGAAGATTTCTACTCAAGAAGCGTTGCATCTGTGGCGTGAAGCCTTGCGCTCGGCGGTGCGCCACGAAGAGCCCGACCTGACAACCCGACAGATGGTGGTCATGCTCGTCGTCTATGCGCCGTGGGAGCAGAAGGTGCGCGTGCGCGATTTGGCGGAAGATCTCTCGCTTTCGAAGCCCGCAGTCTCGCGCGCGCTAGACAGGCTCGAACAGCTGGGCTATGTTCGACGCAAAGCCGATCTTGCCGACGGGCGTTCGGTGCTTCTTCAGCCCACGATGCGCGGCTCGAAGTTTCTCGCCGACTTCGCCGAGTTCGTACAGCAAGCCATCGATCGCCTCGTTAAAGAAGGAGTGCCGACAGGAAAGGACGAAGCGTGAAGAAAGACGAGGTGTGCGTGTTGCGTGTACGGAGCAGGTCTGCTACCTTGCTTGCTGTTCGATCGTGTTGCACTTTTTGTGGTTTTGCATCTTATGCTTTCGCATTTGCTCGGTTTTTTGTCCTCGGAGATCGGTATTGATTTGGGAACGGCGACGACTCTTATTTATGTCAAGGGTCGCGGCATCGTTTTGAACGAGCCCTCGGTCGTTGCGGTGCGCAGCGGCGATACGCGACAGGGACTGCGCGTCTTGGCGGTGGGAGAGGAGGCGAAGATGATGCTGGGACGCACGCCGGGCGAGATCCACGCGGTGCGCCCTTTGCGCGAAGGGGTGATCGCCGATTTCCATCTTGCCGAAGAGATGATCAAATACTTCATTCGCAAGGTTCACAATCGTCGCGGCTTCTCTGCGCCGCAAGTGATCGTGTGCGTCCCCTCAGGGGCGACGGCGGTGGAGCGTCGCGCGATTCAAGAGTCGGCTGCCTCTGCGGGCGCGCGGCGTGTGTATCTGATCGAAGAGTCGGTCGCCGCAGCACTGGGGGTCGGTTTGCCGATCCACGATCCGACTGCATCTATGGTGGTCGATGTCGGCGGCGGCACGACTGAGGTTGCCGTGCTTTCGCTTGGGGGTATCGTCTATTCGCGCTCGATCCGCATCGGCGGCGACAAGATGGACGAAGCGATCCTCGGCTTCGTACGCAAGACGCACAACTTGCTCATCGGCGAGATGACAGCCGAACGCGTCAAGCGTCTCATTGGCTTGGCGGTGATGACGAGCGCCGATCGAGAGGAGACGCTGGAGATCCGAGGCAGAGACCTTATGAAAGGCGTTCCGAAGGAAATCGTCGTGACCTCGTCGCAGATCGTGAGCGCGCTTGCCGAGCCCGTGCGCCATATCGTCGATGCGGTTAGGGAGGGCTTGGAAAACACGGCGCCTGAACTCGCCGCCGACATCATCGACAAAGGAATCGTTCTTACGGGCGGAGGAGGGTTGTTGCGCAACTTGGATGCCGTCTTGCGCGAAACCGTCGGTGTGCCCGTCTCGGTTGCAGAGAACGCTCAGTCTTGCGTCGTCTTGGGAACGGGCATGTGCGTCGAGCATTTCAAAGCCTTGCGCGGTTTGCTCAGCACGCACGCCTGACGGTCGAGACAGACCTCTCCTTCCCTCTCCTTCTCTCCATGCGCGGTCATTCCTTCTTGGCTCCTGTGGCGATGCTGTCGAGGCGGGCGCGCATCGTGTTGCTGGGGCTTTTGCTCGTCTCTCTCGTGTTGCTCTTTTTGGTCTCGCCGCGCCTCTCAAGAGTTCTGCCGGGACACGCTCCTCTTCAAGATTTCGTCGCGGGCAGCGTCGAGAGGGTGGCGACGCCCTTTCGCGCCGTCTCCAAGAGGCTCGTGCGATTCTCTTCCTTGCAAAATATCGAAGAAAAGCATCGCCTTCTGTTGCAAGACTACGAATCGCTCTTGTTTCTGCGCGACTACGCTAGCTTGTTGGAAGAAGAAAACCGCAGGCTGCGTGCCATGTTGCAGTATCGAGTTGATTCGTCCAACCTTTTTGCAACGCGCGAGGTGGGACGCGTCTTGTCGAGGGCACGAGGATCGTTCGCCCACAATGTGCTCGTCAATGTAGGAAGAAGACAAGGCATAACTTTTGGCAGCCTTGCCCTCTCGCGCGGTGCTTTGGTGGGAATCGTCACCTCCGTCGGTGCACGCAGCGCTCGCGTCCGTCTGCTGCGCGACCCGCAGAGCCGTATCGCCGTCAAGATCGCGGGCAGCGGACAGCGTGCCTTGCTGGCAGGACAAGGCATGGAAAACTTGACGCTCCTCTTCTTGCACGGAAGCGAGCAGATCGCCGTGCGTTCCTCCGTCGTCACTTCGGGAGACGCAGGGTTGCTGCCGCCCGACATTCCTGTCGGACATGTCGTGCGCTCGAAGGACAATCGGATGGAGGTCGCGCTGAGGGTGGAACCCAATGTGCTGACAACCGTCGATTTGGTCGCATACAAGTCGCTTCTCGACACCCCTTGAGCCAACCCTTCGTTCGAGATCATGCGTGCCTTTCTCTCTTCGTGGTTGCGCCACCTCCTTCCCGTCGCGAGCGTTGTCTTGACGATGGTGGTCGCGCTTGCGCTTTCGGCGAGCTTTCCTCTGACGGCAGCTTTCGTCCCCTTGCTCGCCATACACTATTGGAGCGTTCCTCAACCCCTCTTCATGCCGCCTTGGCTTGTCTTTGCGCTCGGCATCGGACAAGACATGCTGGTGGCAACGCCGTTCGGACTGCACGCGTTCCTGTGGGTCGCCTTCTACGCCTGCGCGCGCTCGACCGCCTTCGCCGTCCAGCAGAGCAGAATTGCCTCTTTGACTTTGCATTACGCTTTGCTATCCTTCGTCGTGCCTTCGATGCTCGCCGTGTTGTTGCTCGTCCAAGGGCGAGGCTTGTCGGGCAGCTGGGAGGTCTTGTGGGGATGGGGTAGCGCGCCTTTGGTCTATCCTTTCGTGGCTTTGGTGCTGCAAAAGACAGAACGAAATCTGCTCGCTTCGTGAAGGGGAAGGTTTTGCGAAGACGAGGGATGCTATGAAGAAAGGAGAGCGATCACAAGAAGAAGTGTTTAGCCGTCGTGCCGTTTTGTTGGGCGGCGGGCAGATCGCTCTGCTTGCGCTGCTTCTCGGCAGGCTCGGCTGGCTGCAGTTGGTGCAGTCGTCGCACTATCGACAGCTCTCGGATCGCAACCGCACGCAGGTAGATCTGCTGCCGCCGCGTCGCGGGCGCATCTTCGATCGAGAAGGCGAAGTTCTCGCCCACAACCTGCCGAAGTACAATCTCTATGTGATGCTGGATCGTATCCACGATTTGGATGCGGCGCTGGTGCGCCTGCAAGCGATCACGACGCTGCCTTCGAAGAAGATAGAGGAGATGCGTCGTCGATCGCGTACCTCGCAACGTTTCGTTCCCTACGAAGTGCGGCGCGACTTGAGCTGGGCGGAAGTGACGCGTATCGAGGCGCGTACGGGAGATTTGCGCGGTGTCAACATTCACTTGGGCGAACAGCGCATCTATCCGTACCGCAAGACGGCAGCGCACATCGTGGGTTATGTTGCGCGTCCTTCGAAACGCGAGGTGAAAAGACACGCGCTCTACCACCTTCCCGGCTTCATCGTCGGCAAGAGCGGTGCGGAGCGCCGCTACGAGGAGAGTTTGCGGGGTTTGGGCGGCGAGAGTCGCTACGAGGTCAACGCGCGAGGACAGCGTGTCGCGGAGGTGTCTCGTCTCACGCCGCAGCACGGTCGCGAGCTTTGGCTCAGCCTCGACATGCGACTGCAAGAGTTTATGACCAAGCGTCTTGCTGCGGAGAAGCGTGCGGCGGCGGTCGTTTTGGATGTCCACACCGGCGAGATGGTTGGCGGTGTGTCGGTGCCTTCGTACGATCCGAATCTTTTTTCTCAAGGGATCGACCGTGCTTCGTGGCAGAGTCTGTCGTCGCATCCGCACTTTCCGCTGATCAACAAGATCGTCGGCGGTGCTTATGCGCCGGGTTCGATCTTCAAGATTGCCGTCATGCTCGCAGCCCTGGAGCGCGGCATTCCCACGACGACGCGCTACACTTGCCACGGACGCATTCAACACGGCAGGCGAGGTTTCCATTGCTGGAAGCGTTCAGGACACGGTTCGCTCGCCATGATCGAGGCATTGCGCGAGTCCTGTGATGTGTGGTTCTATCGTGTCGCGCTCTCGCTCGGCATCTCGACGATCAACAAGTACGCGCAACTCTTGGGCTACGGTCGCAAGCTCGATTTGGACCTGCCCGATGTGCGCAGCGGAATCTTGCCGAGCAAGGCGTGGAAACTGCGCAAAATGGGACAGCCGTGGCGAGTCAGCGACACGTTGTTGAGTGCCATCGGGCAGGGCTATGTCTTGGCGACGCCGGTGCAGATGGCGGTGCAGATGGCGCGAATTGCAAACGGAGGCTTTGCCATCGAGCCCAGAATCACCTTTCTTCCCGATTCGCGCAAGCGCCTTTTTGCAACGGGAGAGTCGCCCTTCCGCTCGTTGGGCGTTGCAAAGTCTTCGCTGGCAGTGTTGCGTGCCGCCTTGGACGAGGTCGTCAATCATCCTCGCGGAACTGCTTACGCTACACGCATCCGTGGTGTCGCACGCGCGATGGCGGGCAAGACGGGTACCTCTCAAGTGAGACGAATCTCTCGAAGCGAGCGTCAGCAGGGCATCTTGCGCAATGCCGATCTGCCGTGGTTGAAGCGCGACCATGCCATGTTTGCGGGCTACGCTCCTGTAGCTGCTCCGCAGTGGGCTGTTGCGATCATCGTCGAGCACGGCGGCAGCGGATCGCGCGTCGCTGCTCCTTATGCAAGAGACTTCCTCGATTTTGCTCAAAAAACTTTGGAACCTTCTTACCGAAAACCACAACCCGAACAAAACCTCGGATGACAAGGTGCGCCTTCTTCTCAAATTGCAACGTTTTCCCTATGTGCTCGTGCTGGCGGCGCTTGCCGTCGGCAGTATCGGTGTCGCCATGCTCTATTCTGCCGCTCCGAACGCGTGGCAGCCCTGGGCTTCCAACCACGCTTTTCGACTCGCTTTCGGAATAGGGCTTGTGCTCGTCGTTGCCTTGACCGACATCCGATTGTGGTTCAAGGCGGCATACTTCTTCTATGCGTTCGTCTTGTTGTTGTTGCTGGCAACGCTGTACGCTCCCAACAGCGTCAGCGCAAAGGGGGGAGCGCGTTGGCTCGACCTCGGCGTTGTCGTCCAACCCTCCGAGTTCGCCAAGGTCGCCCTCGTTCTCACGCTCGCGCGCTTGGCAAACGGCTACGCCGCCAGAGGCGGTAGCGAGTTCGCCTTCTTGTTTCTCGCCCTGCTCGTCATCATGATGCCCACCCTGTTGATCTTGCGACAACCCGATTTGGGTACCGCGCTCATCCTTCTGATGACGGGAATCGCGGCATTGTTTGCAACGGGCTTGCGGATGGTCTTTTTTCTTGTCGGGGGAGGGGCTACGCTCCTCTCGGTGCCCGTCTTGTGGACTTTTCTCAAGCCCTACCAAAAGCAGCGCGTATGGAGTTTTCTCAACCCTGAGAGCGACCCCCTTGGCAGCAGCTACCATATCGTGCAATCGAAGATCGCTTTGGGATCGGGAGGGGTGTTCGGCAAAGGGCTCTTCCAAGGCACTCAGGGACATCTCAACTTCCTTCCCGAGAAGCACACCGACTTCGTCTTTGCCATGTTTGCAGAAGAGCTGGGATTCTTCGGCGGTTGCCTTTTGATCGGTCTCTACATCGTTCTGCTTTCGCTGTGCATGGGCACAGCCCTCTCTTGCAAGCATGTCTTCGGACGCGTGCTGAGCGTGGGGCTTGCTGCGATGCTCTTCTTGTACATCTTCGTCAATTTGGGAATGGTGATGAACCTTTTGCCTGTTGTCGGCGTGCCTCTGCCGTTAGTTTCGTACGGAGGCTCGGCGATGCTGACCGTGATGATTGCTCTGGGGTTAGTTGCGAATGTCTATGTTCACCGCACCGAATGGCTGGATCGCACCTGATGTCGTTCTTGCGTATCGAGGGGGGGACGGCGCTTGCCGGTCGCGTTTCCATTGCGGGAGCGAAGAATGCCACCCTTCCGATTTTGGCGAGCGGTCTTTTGAGCGGCGGTCTTCTACGCTTGGAAAATGTTCCTCGACTTGAGGATACGGCGGCGATGGCAGGCGCACTCAGAGCGCTGGGCGCGCGCATCGAAGAGGTGGAACCGAACGTCTTGGAAATGCGCATGGAACAATCTCCGCGTGCACTCGAAGAGGGCGAAGAAAACCCAGCGCGCGACATTCGAACGGGCGTGCTGTTCTTGGGACCGATGCTCTCGCGCTTCGGATGGGCGCAGGCTTGCCTGCCTGGGGGATGTCGTATCGGGGCGCGTCCTCTCGATCTGCACTTCTGGGGATTGTCGAAGCTCGGTGCGCGCATTCACATCGGCGAGAGCCACATCGAGGCGCGCGGCAGACTGCGGGGCTGCGACTTGAATCTTCCCTTTCCCTCCGTCGGCGCAAGCGAGAACCTGCTCATGGCGGCGGCAAGCGCGCGCGGCACAACGAGGCTGCGGGGGGTTGCGCGCGAACCCGAAGTTGTCGATCTCTGTCGTTGCCTGCGCGCTATGGGAGCGCACTTGGAGGGCGAGGGCGGAGACGAGATCGTCGTCGAAGGTAGCGACGGCAAGCCCTTGGGCAGTGCTTCGCATCGTCTTCTAGCCGATCGTATCGAGACGGGCAGCTACGCCTTGGCGGTCGCGGCGACGGGCGGCAGCCTTCTGCTTTGCGACACGCCGCCGCGCGAGGACTTGGCGATCTTCTTCGAGCATCTGCAACGTTGCGGGGTTGCGATCGAAGAGGAGGAGGGGGGGGTGCGTATCACAAGGGAGGGGGCGCTTGCCGCCGTCTCCTTGTCGACGGCACCGCACCCAGGTTTTCCGACCGATCTTCAGGCACAATTCACCGCCGCAATGTGCTTCGCCGAGGCGACGCTTGCTCCTGTCGTCATCACCGAGAAAGTTTTCGAGAACCGATTCATGCACTTACAAGAGCTGCAGCGCATGGGCGCGGTCGTAGCACTCGAGGGGCGTCGTGCACGCCTTTCGCCGCAAGGAGGGCTTTTGGGGGCGAGCGTTACCGCCTCCGACTTGCGCGCCTCCTTCTCCCTCGTCATCGCAGGGCTGGCAGCGCGCGGAACGACGACCATCGCAGCTCTGCATCATCTCGATCGCGGCTACGAGCGGCTGGAGGAGAAGCTCTCTTCGTGCGGAGCGCGTATCGAGCGTGTGGCAACCCCCGCTCCTCCCGCCTCTCCTCCTCGCCGTTTGGCGCAGCCCTTTGCCGCCGCTCTTTCAAGCGCGACCCCTTGAGAGAGACCCGTGGCTACTCGTGTGCCGAAACCCTTGCGACTGCTTGCAGAGAGCGCAGAGGACTTTCGTATCCTTTCGGGGTTGTTGCAAGATTCGTTGCTGGTTCCCCAGCAGCTGCGATGGCAGAAAAAGCTCGGTTGTTTCTTCCTGCCCTTGAGCCGCTTTTGTTGGGAGCGGGCTACGGACGAGCGTCAAAGCGTCTTCTTCCGCGTTGCAAGCGAGCTCAAAGTCGAGGGGGTTGTCTCTGCTCGCCACAAAGGTTTCGAGACGATGCTCGCCGCTCGCAGCACATCACAAAGCGATCCTGCCTCAAGCCTTGCCAATCTTCTCGCCGTTGAGCTTGCCGAAGGTCCTTGTTTGCGTCTCACCTTCTCGCAGGGTTTGGAGATCTGTCTTTGGGGAGAGGCACAAGAAAATGATTCCTCCAAGTCAACGCCGCGCTTGCCGCCTCTGCGTGCGAGGCTCACCGACACGAAAGAGGTTCAGCGCACCGACAAGCTGCCCTCGCATATGCCGTGACGCGCAAGGGTCAGGAGGAAGTCTATTGTTGTGCTTTTGCTTGTTGCGCCTTTTCGCGGAGGCTGTGCAACAAGGCTTCGTGCTCTTCGACCTTTGCAAAGATGGCACGGCTTTCGGGCAAGTTTTTGCGCACAAAGCGACGAAACAGAGGGTTCGGCAACATACGCAAGATGCGAAAGCCCCACGAGAGGGGGTGGGGAATGACGCGCTCGAAGCTCCAATCGGCAAGCCGTTCGGAGAATTGTTCGGCGCAAATCTGCGGGGTTGTGGCGTGGCGTGCAAGCGAATCGATGTCTTTCACCATATCCTCTTCGAAGAGACCCGGCGTGTAGAGCAGCAGGCGCACGCCCTTGGGCTCCAGCGAAAATCGCATCGCTTCGCAGAAAGTTTCGAGCGCAGAAAACGCGGCGGCATGACAGGCAAAACCCGGCAAGCCTCTGTAGCCGAGATACGAGTTTAGAACGCCAAGCACGCCCACCCTGCGCTCGACAAAATACGGCACGACCGCCTCCATCGCGCGCGCCGTGCTGACAAGTACCGAATCGAGCGCCTTTCTCACTTGCTCCGTCGAAAAGGTTTCGCTCTCCAGTTGCGCAGGAGGCGTGTGACAGAACAGCGCGTGCGTGATAGGTCCCACTTGTTGCTCGATGGCTTGTACGCACTCCATCGCCTGCGTGGGCTTCGACAAATCCACGACCGAAGGCAGCACGCGTCCCTCCGCCCCGCGTGCACGCGCGCCAAGCCTTTCCAACTCCTTGCGCTCCGTGCCCGTTGCAACGACGCTCCAACCCTGAATCGCCAGCTCCAGCGCGAGGTAGTATCCGACGGCGCTGTCCGCACCCGTAAGCCACGCGATGTTCATCTCACGCGCTCTCCGTGCGGGAAACAATTCCGAGAAATAGCGCTTTGCTAAACATCGATCCCTACGGCGCGCAAGGCGTTCTTCTCGATGAACTTTCTTCGCGGTTCGACCTTCTCCCCCATCAAGGTTTCGAACAGACCTTTCGCATTGTCAAGGTGATCGATTTCCACCTTTACCAACACGCGCGTCTCAGGGTTGAGCGTCGTCTCCCAAAGCTGTTCGGGGTTCATTTCGCCCAAGCCCTTGTAACGTTGCAAAGATAGCCCCTCGCGTCCCGCCGCCAGCACGCCGCAAGCCAGCTGCGAAGGACGCGCGACAATCCATTCCCTCTCGCCGCGTCGTAGCAACCGAGCCTCCTCCAGCAAAAAGAGAAAATCCGCACGCGCCTCGTTTAAGCCTCGCGCGTGTTCGCTCTGCAACAGCCCCTCCTCCAGCGCAAAGCGCTGCTCCAAGTCGTCGCTGCGTCGCACGAAGACGAGTTCCGTTCCTTCCTGCCGCCACGATACTCCCTCCTCCCGTGCGTCGTTTCGCTTCTCTCCCATAACGCGCTCGCTGGCGTGAAGTCTGAGTCTTTCGAGCAACAGCTCTGCCACGCTCGCCTGTTCGCGCGGTTTGTCCTTGAGGTTCGTGTCAAACGCACCGCACAAAGCCGCCTCCTCGAAGAAGGCAGCCTCGCAAGCATCCGTCGTCAAGCCCTCGATATGTCGCTGCCATGCTACAGCCTTCCGCGCAATCTCGCGTAAGGATTGTCCATGCAGGGAGGGTGCGCTTTGTCCCTTGACAAAAAGCTGCGCTGCGCCTGCTCCCTCTTGCAGCAACAAATCTTGCAGCGCGGCTTCGTCTTTGAGGTAGCGTCCCGCGTCGCTCTTGTTTTTGCTCCCCATTTCGCTACCTTTGCCGCTACCTTTGCCGACGCGGTAGAGGGGGGGTTGCGCAATGTAGAGGTTGCCCGTATCGATCAGCGAGCGCATGTGGCGAAAGAAGAAGGTCAGCAAAAGCGTGCGGATGTGGCTGCCGTCGACATCGGCATCGGTCATGATAACGATGGTGTGGTAGCGCAGCTTGTCGGAAGGTTGGGCGGAGGAATTGTCGGAGGAATTGTCGGAGGAATTGTCGGAGGAATTGTTGTCGAGGGTTTTGCCGTCCCCCCCCCTGTTCTCTTCCGTCGCATCGGACGACTCTTCGAGTCCGACGCCCAACGCGGTGATCATGGTACCGATCTCTACCGAGGAGAGGATCTTGTCCTTGCGTACGCGTTCGACATTGAGGATCTTGCCACGCAACGGCAAGATCGCCTGATAGCGTCGGTCGCGTCCTTGTTTCGCGCTGCCGCCCGCCGAATCGCCCTCGACCAAAAATATTTCGGATTTTTTGGGGTCGCGCTCCTGACAATCGGCAAGCTTGCCGGGCAAATTGGAAATATCGAGCGCGCTCTTGCGTCGCGTGAGCTCGCGTGCCTTGCGCGCCGCCTCCCTTGCGCGCGTCGCCTCGAGGATCTTGTTGAGGATGATCTTTCTCTCGCGCGGATGCTCTTCGAACCACCGTTCCAGTTTGCTGCCTACGAAGCTCTCGA
This sequence comes from Alphaproteobacteria bacterium, assembly GCA_014238935.1. The sequence continues at coordinate 3,546 of JABAAD010000003.1, read as the reverse complement.
CGGCAGCGCGCGCTTGCGACGAGACGAGCTTGTCCTTCGTTTGGCTGGAGAACTTGGGATCCGCCATCCGCAAGGAGAGGACGGCGGTCAGCCCTTCGCGTGCATCCTCGCCTGTAGGTGAGAGGTTTTCGCGTTTCGATCCGGGCAGGGTTGCTAAGAAGGATTGCACCTGGCGCGTCAGCGCTGCGCGAAAGCCCATCAGGTGTGTGCCGCCGTCGCGTTGCGGAATCGTGTTGGTGAAACACAGCATCGTCTCGTGATAGCTCTCGTTCCACTGCAGCGCACAAGCGATCTCCAGCGTGCCGATGTCGCTCTCCACTTCGCCATCCATCGCAATCGGGTGCGCAAGAGGCGTGCGTGTTCTGTCGAGCCACGCCAAGAAGGCGGTCAGTCCGTTCTGCTGTTGTGCTCGCTTCTTCGTTTTCTTTTTCTCTTCCTCGAAGACCGCCTCGAACACTTCTTCTTTCGTCTTCGCTTGGCGTTTGTCGCGGCAGATGATTCGCAGCCCCTCGGTGAGAAAGGCGATCTCGCGCAGGCGACGGCACAAGGTGTCGAAATCGAAGTGGCGCTCCGAGAAGATTTTGGCAGACGGCAGGAAGACGATCTTCGTGCCGCTGTCATTGTCGCGGAAAGTTTTGTCGCTACGCTCATCGTCGACACCGCAGTCTTTGAGCGGGCCGAGGCTTTTTCCATCTTCGAAGGTCATGCGAAACTTGCGTCGCTGTCCTTGAACCTCGCGCCATACGGTCAGGTCGAGCGCGTGCGACAGCGCGTTGACGACGGAGACGCCGACGCCGTGCAAGCCCCCTGAGACTTTGTAGGCGTTTTGGTCGAATTTTCCGCCGGCGTGGAGTTGCGTCATGATCACTTCTGCGGCGGAGATTCCTTCGCCTGCATGCAAGTCGGTCGGAATGCCTCTGCCGTCGTCTTCGACCTCGACCGCGCCGTCGCCGAGCAGGGTGATGACGATGTTTTGGCAAAATCCGGCGAGCGCCTCGTCGACGGCGTTATCGACGACTTCGAAGACCATGTGATGCAGTCCCGAGCCGTCGTCGGTATCTCCGATATACATGCCCGGGCGCTTGCGTACCGCATCCAAGCCCTTCAGAACCTTGATCGATTCTGCTCCGTAGTCCATACGATCGCTTGCCGCAGCACCCCTGTGCGCAGGTGCACGAGCGTCAGGATTGTCTAGCGGTAGAGAAGGATCCATCGAGTATTGCGGGTTGAGATTTGTACAAAAGACTGCCTTCCCTCTCACGCAGCGTTCGAGCGAGGGGCGGGCATCAAAGCAAGGGGTTGCTTGCGTGCCGTCAGCGATTCTAGCAAAAAACCTTTCGCGCACAAAGCTTCTTGCGCACCCGCAACGGGATCGGTCGTCGTGTAGAAACACTGCGTCTGCAGCTCCGCAAGCACGCGCAAAACTTTTTGTTGCACGAAGGTATCCAAGTGCGCCGGAAAGTCGTCGAGCAGCAGCACGGGCTTGGGCTTGCGTTGTGCCGTTCCCATCAGCAGCAAGGCTTCGGCGACCAGCAGGGCGATCAGCATGCTCTTCTGCTCGCCGCACGAGCAGAGCTCGGCTGCCACGGGCTTTGCGAAAAGAGACAGATTCTCGATGACGACACGAACCCGATGCGCACCCTCGCGGCTGCGCTGTTCCGTGCGATCTTGAGCGCGTGCCTCCCGCAGACGATCTTGCAACCTCGATTCCGCCGTGAGCGCGTCGTACAGCGTAAGCTCGCAGGCGATCTTGCTCTCCAACGAGAGGCGCAGCTGCGGAAGCTCGCTGAGAAGGGTATGCTCGGCAAGGATGGCGTTCAGACGTGCGAGCGTATCGCTACGCGATGCCGTGAGCGCGACAGCGCAGGCGGCGATCTTCTGCTCCAGCTGTTCGAGCCATGTCGACTCGCTAGCATAAGAGCAGAGAACCGCAAGCCGTTCCTTCACCAGTACCCTGTGACGCGCCAAACGCTGCTCGTGTTCGGGGTCGTTCTTGGCAGCGATGCGATCGATCCACGCGCGCCGTGCTGCAACGCCGTCCGTAAAAAAAACGCCCATCTGCGGCAAAAGCCAGCACAGACGCAGATGGCCTTGTAGAGCGTGTTGTGGAACCTCTTCGTCGTTGAACAGAAGACGGCGACGCGCGACCTTGTCCGCAACTTTGTCCGCAATTTTGGCATAACCCTGCGCACGCGGCACGAACGATATTGCGAGCTCTGCGTGCGTTTCGCAAGCCAGTTCCAATCGTACAGCAAAGCCGCGTTGCGGATTGTCGATCGGACAGAAGTCCTCTAGCTGCGCGTTGCGAAAGCCCCTGCTTTGTCCGAACAGCGAAATCGCCTCCAGCACATTCGTCTTGCCCGCTCCGTTTTCGCCGTAGAGCATCACATGGGGCGGCAAATCTCTGAGCTGCAATCCCGCGTGGTTGCGAAAGAAGGGCAAGTGCACCACAGAGAGCATCGTCTGCCAAGAAGTTCTCCAAGCAGCTTACTTGGCGTTTCCTGCCAAGCGGGCAAGCTCTGTCAAGCCTCTCCCTTGGGTCACACCCGCATGGGCATGAGGACATAAAGCACGCTGTCGTCGTCCGTGTTGCGCACGACGGCTGCGGTTTCGGGGTCTTTCCAGCGGAACTCCGCATTGTCAGGGATCACATCGCGCGTCATGGCGAGCAGGTAGAGGGCGTTGTAGCCGACCTCGATCGGCTCGCCGTCGTACTCGACATCCAGCGGGTAGTTACCCTCGCCGTCGGTGCCGTGATGCGCGCTGATTTGTAACGAGCCCTTCGTCAAGTTGAACTTAACGCCGTGCGTCGTCTCGCTGCTCATGTAGTGCACGGCGGCGACACGCTCGGAGAACTCTTTGCACTTAAAGCGCATGGTCTTGTCGTTGTCCTTCGGAATGACGCGCTCGTAGTCGGGAAAGCTGCCGTCGATCAGGCGCGAGGTGAGCGTCGTCTTGTCGAAGGCGAACTCCATCACCGTGAAGCGCGTGTTGTCGAGGTCGCTGTCCTTCTCTTCCTCTTGTTGAAAGAGCGAAACTTTCACCTCGTTCTTCGCCTCTTCCAGCAGCTTTCTCAGCTCTTGTGCCGCTTTGCGCGGCAGAATCACGCCGGGCAAGTCTTTCATCCCGTCCACTTCCAGCTCGATGCGCGCAAGACGATGCCCGTCGGTTGCAACCGCGCGGAAGGTGGACTTAGATTCGGTCTTGTCGTCGTTTTCTTTTTTGTGCGAGTGCAAGTAGACACCGTTCAAGTAGTAGCGTGATTCGTCGTCCGAAATGGCAAAAGAGGTGCTAGCGAGCATCTTGAGAAGGTCGGTAGCAGGGATTTGGAATTCTTTCGTCTTTTTCAGCTTTTCGCGCTTTGGCAGCGCCTCTTGAGACATGGAGCTCAGCACGAAGCGCGCCGAGCCCGCCTTCAGCGTGAGCGCGTCGTTTTTCAGCTCAAGAAGGATGTTCGATCCCTCAGGCATTGCGCGTGCGATGTCAAAAAGCTTTTGTGCCTTAACCACAGCGCTGCCTTCGGCGGTAACCGAAGCATCGCATTCC
>JABAAD010000040.1 GCA_014238935.1 Alphaproteobacteria bacterium | reverse complement strand
CGTCGCACGCAGAGTGGTCGCAAGCGGCTTCGTGGTGGCGGGATTTTGTTCCTTTCTGCTTGCAACCCCGCGTATCGCCATGGCGTCCTTGACAGCGTTTGCGCTCAGCCAGCTGCTCGACATCGCCGTCTTCGTGCGTTTGCGCCGTGCTGCTTGGTGGAAGGCACCCCTCGTCTCCAGCAGCGTCGCTTCCTTGCTTGACACTTGGCTCTTCTTTGCGCTCGCGTTTTTTGCAAGCGGAATCGCGTGGCAAAAACTTGCGCTTGGCGATTTGTGCGTCAAGCTCTTCTTTGCCTTTTGCCTCCTCTTGCCGTTCCGTTTGTTGCTGCGAACAAAAAGGTTCAAGCGCGCCGCCTCTTGATAACATTCGACGACTTCCTTCTGCCTCAGGCGCGAATCGCAACGCGTCCGAAAGAAAGACGCGAGGAGGCGAACTTGCTCTCTTGTCTCGAGAGTGCACCGAAAGATTTGCGCGTCAAAAACCTCCCCACACAGCTCAGGCGCGGCGATGTCGTCGTTCTCAACGACACGAAGGTTCTTCCCGCGAGGCTGCTCGCGCGCCTTGTCGATGAGGAGGAACAAACCTCCGAAGATCGCTATGAAACAACGCTTCTCGAAATTACGCTTGCAGAAAACATCGAGCCCGGTTTGTTTCGCGTCTTTGTCAAAGGCAAGGTGAAAGAAAATGCCCGCTTGCAATTCGGCAACGACAAGCAGCCCTTTTTCGCACGCCTCGAAGGACGCGATGCCGACGGGCTGCTACGCTTGAGGTTCGAAGAAATTTCGGAAGAAGAGCTGTACGATCGATTGGAAGACGAAGGAGCGATGCCTCTGCCGCCCTATATGAAGCGCAGCCCCGATGCGAAGGACAAACAAGACTATCAAACGCTGTTCGCCCGCCATCGCGGTGCTTTCGCGGCTCCCACGGCAGGCAGGCATCTCACGCCGCGCCTTCTCGAAGAGATGCAGCGCAAGGGCATCGAGACGCTGTTCATCACCCTGCATGTCAGTTTCGGAAGCTTTCGTCCTTTGCGTGGCGACGCGTTGGAAGCGCCGCGCATGGCGCGCGAAGCCGTTGTAGTTTCGGCGGAGGTGCTGGCGCGTATCCAAGCGTGCAAGCAGCGCGGCGGACGGGTGCTTGCCATAGGCACCACCGTGGTGCGTGCGCTGGAGTCCGCAGCCCTCAACGCAGGCGCGTTTTGCGGCGAGACTGACCTGTACATCGCCGAAGGATTCGATTTTCGTTGCTGCGACCTGCTGCTGACAAACTTTCATCAAGCGCGCGCAACGCCGTTGCTGCTAACTTGCGCCTTCGCGGGCGAGGAAGAGGTCAAGCGCGCTTACGCGCACGCACGCACGCACGAGCAGTATCGCTTTTTTTCCTACGGCGATGCCTGCCTGTTTTCCCGTCGAACGAAAGGGTGAATCAAGGGAATGAATGAAGCCTTTTCCTTCGTCGTGGAGGCTTGCGAGGGTTCTGCGCGCGCCTGCGCCTATACGACGCCGCACGGTATCATCCGCACGCCGTGCTTTATGCCTGTCGGCACGCAAGCCAGCGTTAAAGGAGTTTTTCCGCAAACGCTTTCTGACAGCGGCGCGTCGGTCGTGCTTGCGAACACCTACCATCTTCTGTTGCGCCCTCGCTTGGAGGTTTTGGAAAAAAGCGGCGGCGTGCGCGCCTTCATGCGCTGGCAGGGAGCGCTTCTCACCGATTCGGGTGGATTTCAAGCGATGTCGCTCGCAGACCTAGTCAAAGTGGAGGAGGGGGGCATCGTCTTTCGCTCGCACATCGACGGCACGAGGCTGCATCTGACGCCAGAGCTCGCCATGCGCGCGCAACGCGTCTTCGATTCCACCATCGCCATGGCGCTCGACGAATGCGTACCCTCCACCTCCTCTGCGTCAAGGTTGCGTGCCGCCGTGGAACGCTCGGCATTGTGGGGGGAACGCTCGCTCGCCTGCTGGCGCAAGCAGGAGCGCAAATCTGCCGAAGACAAATCTGCGGAAGACAAAGACAAACGCGCGGACAAACGCGCGCTCTTCGGTATCGTGCAGGGTGGCTTGGACTTCTCGCTCAGAAGTTTGTCGGCAGAGCGCACCCTTGCGCTGGGCTTCGACGGCTACGCGCTCGGAGGGTTTGCCGTAGGCGAAAAGCCCGAAGAACGCAACGCCTTGCTGGAGCAGGTCGCACCCCTGCTGCCGTCGCAACAGCCGCGATACCTGATGGGCGTAGGAAAGCCGCGCGACCTCGTCGAAGCCGTTGCCTGCGGCATCGACCTCTTCGACTGCGTCTTGCCAACGCGCAGCGGACGCACAGGACAAGCCTTCTGTTTCAAAGGAAACAGCCTCCGTCTCGGCACGCGCAATCTCCGCAACGCGCGCTACAAGGAGGACACGCAACCCCTAGAGCAAACTTGTCCCTGTCCCTGTTGCGCGCAGGGCTTTTCGCGCGCCTACTTGCATCATCTCGTCAAGGCGGGCGAAATGCTCGCCTCCATGCTGTTGAGCGCGCACAATCTCTTCTTCTACCAGCGTCTCATGGCGCAAGCGCGCGAGGCCGTCAAAGAGCAGCGATTCGCAAGCTTTCTCAACACCATAAGACAAGAGCATGACGACTGACACAAGCGGAACAATCGTAAAAGAACATGCTGCAAAAGAACATGCTCACCTCGCCGCGCGTGCACGCGCTTTGGGTTTCTCCTGTTTTGGCGTGAGCGCGCCTCGGCTGGGGGAGGTGGCACGGGTGCGCTTGCGTGCCTTCGTCGAAGAAGGACAGCACGGCACGATGGCGTGGTTCGCGCATCGTCTGGAGGAGAGGCTCGACCCTACTAAGTTGTGGACGGCGGCGCGCTCGGCGATCGTGCTCGGCATCGACTACACCCCTGAGGGAGACACCCGCAAAGCATGGCAACGCAAGCTCGCAGACAGGGGGCTTGCCGGCGTAGCCCTTTATGCGTTGGGCGACGACTATCACGAGGTTGTCAAAAAGCGTCTGAAAATTTTTGCAAGATGGCTTTGCGCCGAATACGACACGCAAGCGAAAGTCTTCGTCGATACAGCCCCTCTCAGCGAAAAAAGCTTGGCAGAACTTGCTGGCGTGGGGTGGATGGGAAAAAACACGCAGCTGGTCTCGCGTTCCTACGGCTGCTGGCTGTTGTTGGGGGTCGTGCTGGCGGCGCGCGTGTTTGCGCCAACTTCTTTTTCACAATCTTCCTCACCGTCTTCCTCACCGTCTTTCTCGCGCGCTGTCGGGCGTTGTGGCAGTTGTCGGCGTTGTTTGGATATTTGTCCGACGGCAGCCTTTCCGCGTCCGTACGCGTTGGACGCTCGGCGTTGTCTGTCTTATTTGACAATCGAGCATCGTGGCGTGATTCCTCGTGAGTTTCGGGAGGCTATGGGCAACCGTGTGTTCGGTTGCGACGATTGTTTGGCGGTGTGTCCTTGGAACAAATTTGCACACGCCTCCAGAGAACTTCGAGAAAAAACGAACGAGGAGATGAACGAGGAGATGAACGAGGAGACGGACGAGGAAGCGGAGGTTTCGATGGCGGTCGCCCTGCGTTCTCGATTCGACTTGGGCGCAGGGAGGATCGCCGAATGGCTGCGTTTGGAGGAAGCGGAGTTTCGTTTGTTGTTTCGAAAGACGGTTGTCAAACGTTTGGGCGTTGCGAGATTTCGGCGCAACCTGTTGGTGGCTGCAGGAAACAGCGCGGACGAGTCTTTGTTGCCGCTGGCAGAGCGATACCTGTCGGACGAAGATGCGGTCGTTCGAGCGAGCGCGGTATGGGCGGTATGGCGACTGGGGGGGCGGGAGCGTATCAGAGAGCTGGCGGCGGATTACTTGGCAGACGAGAAGGATGAGGCGGTGCGCGAGGAATGGGCGTGGTGCTTGCGAGAGCAAGGCTTTGCCTTCTCCCCTTGACAATTTTTTCTCTCAAAGCTATCCTCCTGCCCATGCCCATGCCCGTTAGAGTTACAATGACCCGTCCAAAGAAGCCCATGCCCATGTCCGTTACCGTTACAATGACCCGTCCAAAGAAAGCCGCCAAAGCTACGGCACCGTCCCTCATTAATCATATCATGACGAACAAGGAATACAGAGGCTTCTATTGGTTTGTTGGTATCTCGCTTGCCATCCATTTTGTTTTGTTCGTCTTCGTTGCCTCCCGCTTCATCCGCCTCTTCACGAATCTCTAACCTTTGCCCCCCCAGCGAGCCATGCCCTCCTTCGATACTCTCTCCTACGCCAAAACGTTGCAACAAGGAGGTGTGCCGACCAAACAAGCCGAAGCCATGGCAACGGGACTCTTGCAATGTCTCAAAAACGAGGTCGCAACAAAATCTGATATCACCCTGATCAGAACCGAACTCAAAGTTATTTATTGGGTACTCGGTATATTAGTTGTCGGAAATGTTGCTAGTATTGGTTTCCTCTTCTCCTTTGTTCTCGCCCAACCCTAACCTTCTTTTTTCCACCACCATTTAGGTTCTCTCTCCATGTCCGAGACCTCTCCCCCTGCGAAACCCGCTTGGAAGCGATACCTCCCGCTCGTCGTCTTGCTCTCCGTCCTCGCTGTCTTCTTCGTGCTGCGCGTTATGGGACATCTCGATTTTCTCTCCCTCGCTGCCCTCAAAGACAACCAGGCGAAACTGCACGCTTGGGTCGACAACAACTTCCTCACCGTCTATGCCGCCTACTTCGCCATCTATGTCCTCGTTACAGCTTGCTCGCTGCCCTTCGCCCTGCTCATGACCCTCACCGGCGGCTTCCTCTTCGGAGTCATCTGGGGAGGCGTCGCTGTCGTCTTCGCCGCGACGATCGGGGCTACGACCGTCTTCCTCGCAACACGCTCCGCCTTCGGAGATTTCTTCTTGCAACGCGCAGGCAACAAGATCAAAAAGCTGGAAGAAGGCTTCCAAAAAGATGTCGTCAGCTACATGCTCTTCCTGCGCTTCATTCCCGTCTTTCCCTTTTTCCTCATCAACATCGCCGCCGCCGTCTTTCGCGTGCCTTTGCGAATCTTCTTTCTGACAACCCTGTTCGGCGTTGCACCCGGCACCTTTATCTACGCGCTGTCCGGCTCCAGTCTGAACGACATCTTCGCCGCAGGGCAAGACTTCTCGCTCGATACTATCCTGACGCACAAGGTGATCGCGGCGCTGGTCGGGCTCGCTTTGCTCTCGCTGTTGCCCATTCTCTATCGTAAGCTGAAACGGAAACGCTCCTCCTGACGCGTCTCTCCACAAGGATTTCGAATCCTTGGTTTCGATTCTGGGTTTTGATCCTTCCCCTGCTTGCCTCTCTTCTCCGTTGGCGCGCTATCTCCTGACCCTCGCCTACGACGGAAGATATTTTCTCGGCTGGCAACGACAACCCTCAGACGCCGTCGAGCGTGCGCAGAGCAATATCCGTCGCCATGCTCGTAGCGTTCAGGCGACGGTGGAAGACGCCGTCTTCCGATTCTGCCGACAAAGAACAAGCCTGCACGCCGCAGGGCGCACAGACCGCGGTGTACATGCGCTTGCACAATTCGCACACCTAGACCTCGATCTCTCCCGATTCGACAGCGACAATCGCTCGCACGAAGAACTGCTGCGCGATGCGTTGAACTTTCACCTCAAACCACTGCCCGTCGTCGTCAAGAACGTGCAAGAAGTCTCGCCCGCGTTGCACGCGCGCTTCTCGGCGACCAGTCGCACCTACCTCTATCGCATCGTCGTCAGTCGCACGCGTCCCGTCTTTCGCGAAGGAGGCGTTTGGTATCGCAAGACGAACGCGCGCACGCAACAACGATGGGGCGACAACGGGGAGGAAGGGTTGATGCGTCTGCGGCGTAGCGTTCAAGATTTTTTGGGAGAACACGACTTCCAAGCCTTTCGCTCGAACGCCTGCCAAGCCCGCTCTTCGGTGAAACGCATGTACAAGGCGGAAGCGCATTTCGAGGGCGACGAGATTCGTCTTGTCTTTCAAGCCTCGGGTTTTCTCTATCGCCAAGTGCGACTCATGACGGGCACCTTGTTGGCGGTTGCCGAACAGCGTCTGCCTGAAAACAGCGTGCGCCGCTTGCTGAAAGGGGAGCAGATTGCCTCCTCCCCGTCGCGCCCTTTTCGTTTTGCAGCACCCGCGCACGGGCTCTACTTTTCAGGCGCGACTTACGACGAGCTGCCTTGCGCTTCGCCCTCTTCTTTCCCCCCTTCTTTAGCGCCTCTTGCTAGAGGAGTATTAGCTAGAGTGCTTAGCTAGAGTGCTTTGATCGAGACGAACAGGATCGTTTCGACCTGCGGGTAACGATATCCGTCGAGATGCTTTTGCATTCCCGTGCCGACAAGGCGGGTTGCGGGGTTCGCGTCTTCTCGGTTCGTCGTCGTTCCTTCGCTAATCTTCTTTTCCAG
>JABAAD010000039.1 GCA_014238935.1 Alphaproteobacteria bacterium | reverse complement strand
TGCGTTTTCGCTTTCGCTACCATTGCGTCGTCTTGGGGCTGGAGCGCGGCGCGCGCAAAACAGGAATGAACAACACGACGACGGGAATGTTGTTCAAAAAGGCGCTCAACAGCAAGGCTGCCAGCAGCAAGAACAGCATCGCCAAGCTGTAGGAAGGCAGGCGCGAAAGCCACCGCGACACCAATGCCAAAGCTCCCGTGCTCGCTAATGCTTCGCCGATCACCAGCAGTCCCAGCACCGTCAGCAAGGCAGGAGAGGCGAACCCCGAAAGCAGCGTCGCCGAGCTCAATCTGTGAGCCGTCGAGATGAAGGGAGGCAAGACCACGAACAGAGCCAAAAGGCAACACAGCAAAAGCAACGCCGTCACCTCCATCGACAAGCGTTCGCTCGCGTAAAAGTACAATCCTGCGATGATTAGCGCGAAAACCGACAGCATCTGCAACTGCGGCACCATGGAGGGTAAAAGAGCCAAACGATCAAGCACAAAAAACAACTCCTTCTGCCAAACGACGATCCGCTTCAATCTACAGGCTACGCCACAAGAGAGCAAGGCTTTGACAGGAAGGCGCCTTTCTCGCACTATAGGAGGCGACAGAGGCTTTGCCCGCATCGGCGAACACTTAGGGGTGAACGATGTATTTGATGTGTCCGCGTTGCCGCTCGTATTTCGAGATGAGCCTTGATGCCTTGGGAAAACGAGGACGCAAGGTGCGTTGTACCGTCTGCAGCAAGGCTTGGCAGGCGCGGCAAAAAGACTTGAGCGACACGCTGCCTCAAACGGAGGAGGCAAGCGCGCCTCAGCCTGATTCTGCCTCGACCTCTGCGCAGCATTCTTCGCCTGCCGCCGCTTCCAAGCCGCCGCCCGATCTCGCGCGCGCCGCCAGCATTCCGCCACCCCAGCAAGAGCAGGAAGAAGACTCCATCGATCGAATAGAGGCACTAACCCAGCATCATCATCACGCGTTTGCTCCGTTGCAATTCACCGAACGCAACATCGAACAGCCGCTCAACAACTTGCTGCGCTTCGCCTTCTCGTGGTCGATTTGGATATTGTTCCTGCTCGCCTTGATCTACGCCATCCGCACCTATCCCATCGAGATTTTGCATCGTTTTCCGAACGCCATCCATTTCTACGAGCGTTTGAACATGAGCCACCCCGACTTTGCCAAACTCTTGCTGAACGGAAGCGACTACAGCATGACGCGAGTGAAGGTTGTGAGCGAGTATCGCCTATCGCGCGACTTGCTGAATGTGCGCGTGCTTGTCGGCAACCGCACGAACGAGGAGAAACCTGCGCCGATTTTGCGCGGCACCTTTTTCGACGCGCACGGCGAAGAGACGGGCTACTTCCATTTTGAACCCAAGCAAGAGACGCTACCCGCCAAAGGAGCGCTGGAGTATAGCGCGCAGCTCGATCTGCCGCAGCCTACCAGCACAACTTTGACGCTGACTTTGTTGAGTCTGTTCGAAAAGCAACTCGACCTCGGCAGCAGCCGCTTGAAGGTCTACAACACGAAACCCTCTGCCCCTTCTGTCTCTACCTCCGTCGACGAAGTCCGTCGGTGAGAGGGCTGCTCGCGCCAAGATCAAACTCAATCTCAATCTCAAACTCAAGCCCAATCTCTCGTTCGTTTTTATTCGTGAATATCCTTGGAGGTTTTGGTGATGCGCACCGAGAAGTGCTCGCGGTTGGCGAGCAGGTTGCCGCGCGCGACGATATGCTTGCCGATTTTCAGGTCCACCTCACCCTCGATGCTCTTGTTGAGCGATATGACCGCGCCGCGACCGATTTGCAGAAGGCTACCGACGCGTAGCTCGGCAGCACCGATCTCCGCCCAAATTTCCAACGGAACGCGCGTCAGCGCCAACTCTTCTCGTCCAAAAGCCATACTCGCCCCGCTACAGAAGACGGACAAAACTCCCCTCTATGTGTACTCTTGTTGCGAGAAAGAATCAAGTCTTGCCTTCTCTGCCTCCTTCAACTTTTCGCAAGCACGCTGCAACCTGCGCCGCCACTCGCCTGCGTCGGGCTCGCCGTGATAGAGGCTCATGGCACGCCGCGACAGGCGAGCGGCGCTTCTGAAGGCAAGGCGGCGGGAGAGACGAGGAGATAGGCTCGAGCAAGGAGACGACCGAGAAGACGACCGAGAAGACGACAAAACCCTTTCGATCGCTGAGAGTAGATTCTCAGCAATTTCTTTGCGCCACTGCGGACGCTCTGCCTCTGTCTTGGCGGCAAAGGCGCACGGAGACCGCCATAGTGCGCGTCCGACCATGACACCCGCAAAAGGATCGAGCGTCGCCGCAGCCTCGCTGACACTTTGAATGCCACCGTTATAGAAGACGGGAAGCGAAGGACACGCTTCTTGCACCCGACGCGCCACTTGCGGCTTTAAAGGAGGCAAGGTGCGGTTTTCTTTCGCGCTCACCCCCTTCAGCCACGCCTTGCGCGCGTGCAAGTAGAGCACATCGCAACCCGCTGCGCACAAGGCAGCGACGAAGGCGTGCAGGTTCTCTTCGTCGTAGCCCTCGTCGATGCCGATGCGCGTCTTGACGCTGACAGGCACCCTCCCCCTTGCCGCCTTCTTCATCGCAGCGACGAGGCGGGCGGACAAGGAGGGCGACTTCATAAGGCACGCGCCGAAGCCGCCTTTCGTCACACGAGGAGAAGGACAACCCAAGTTCAGATTGATCTCACAAAAAGGGTAGGCGCACGCGATCGCGCTCGCCTCGGCAAGCAGAGAAGGATCGCCACCGCCCAGCTGCAACACAAGACCTCCGTTCTTCGTTGCAGACCCGTCGACGGAACTCGCAGCCCGTTGCCTTGCCGTGCCCGCCAAAGCCTCCTGCCAGTCGAAGTATTCTTGCAACCGCGCGCGCGCGCGCACGCCGCCATGGACGAGCGCGCCTGAGGGAATCATCTCGGTAAACAACAGCGCCCGCGGCAAGACTTGGCGCAAGTAGGCGCATCCCGTCGCGTCGGTGCGCCCCATCATCGGAGCGGCGACGAGACGGCGGGCGAGATCGTCATGCACGATCATCTCCTTTTCTTGAGCCATACGCTCCTTCTAGCCTGTTTCGTCACGATTTGCTAGAATGGGTGTCATGCATGGACTTTCAGACCTTCTCGGTATCGCCGTCGTCGCGGTGACGGCAACCTTGTGCGGCATGGCGATGGTGCAATTCCGCCAGCCGCCGATCATCGGCTACATCTTCTCCGGCATCCTGCTAGGACCGAGCGCCTTGGGACTGGTACAGAACCGCGACAGCATCGAGACGCTCGCCGAGATCGGTGTCATCATGCTGCTGTATTTCATTGGCATCGAGCTCTCGTTGCAGAGTTTCCGACAGATTTGGAAGACGGCTGTCGGAGCGACCGTGTTGCAAATCGTCGTGAGCCTTCTGCTCGCGCTGTGGCTGGGACCGCATTTCGGGCTCTCGCTCGGACAGATTCTTCTGTTCTCCTTCTGCCTCGCCGTCTCTTCGACCGCCGTCTCCGTCACGGTTGTCCAAAGCATCGGCGAGAGCAACACGCGCACCGGACAGCTTGTGATCGGCATTCTGATCGCCCAAGACCTAGCGATTGCGCCGATGCTTCTGATCATCGCGGGCTTCGGCGACGGCGGCATGCCCGATTTGGGCAGCCTGACGAGGATCGCACTAGAGGTGTCCTTTTCTATTGCAGTACTGATCGCTGTCATCGTCCTGCTGACGCGAAAAAAATCTTTCAACATGCCCTTTGCCGATCTGATCATGACGAAGCGCGACCTGACACCGCTCGCCGTGCTGGCGTGGTGTTTCGCCTTCGCGCTGATCAGTGGTGTGCTGGGGCTCTCGCCTGCCTTCGGCGCTTTTCTCGCGGGATTGACCATTGGCAACAGCGCGCAGAGCCACGTCGCGCACAAGAACGCCGAGCCGATCAAGGTTGTCTTGCTGATGGTTTTCTTCCTTTCGATCGGACTGCTCATCGACTTGGAGTTTCTTTTCAACAACTTCTTCGTCATCATCACGATTCTCGTCGGCGCGACGCTGTTCAAGACGCTTCTCAATATTGTCGCGCTACGCCTTCTAGGCAGAAAGTGGGACGAAGCCTTTTTGGCAAGCTTGTTGCTCGGACAGATGGGAGAGTTTTCCTTCGTCATGGGAGCAGCCGCCGTCAGCGTCGCCTTGCTCGATCAGACTTTGCTCAACTACCTGATCAGCATCACCGTTCTGTCGCTGATCACCTCTCCGTTCTATGTCGCCGTCGCGCGCCGCCTGCACACCGTCAAGCTGGAGCGTAGCGGCGAGATCGGACTGCTCACCGTCTTACGCACCGTCCTCGTCTCGCTCTCTCCCTTTTCGCGCCGCCGTCTTTCCAAACGAGAAATGCAACGCCTGCACGACGAGTGGAAGAAATCGCAAAAGGAGCGACCATCCAATAAAAAACGCTGGGAGGCATAAATCTCCGACGCAAATTTTCACTGGGAGATACGCCACGGTCTACAAGAAGGACGATGGGTTGCCGGAATCGACGAGGTCGGACGCGGTCCTATCGCAGGTCCCGTGGTGGCGGCGGCGGTGGTCTTTCCCCCTTCGATCCTCCACGCGCCTCCGCCCTTTTTGGAGCAAGTACAAGACAGCAAAAAACTGCCCGCCCTAATGCGAGAAACCCTAGCGCGCGCGATACACAACCAAGCCCTTGTTGCGCTGGGCGCAGCCTCTGTTGCAGACATCGAGCGTCGCAACATTTTACAAGCGAGCCTGCAAGCGATGCAGCGTGCTTTCGCGCGGCTGTGCGTCGCTTTGGAGAAATCGCGGGGGCGTGGCGTAGACGCTTGCCTCGTTGACGGCAAGCACGCTCCATTGCTCGTCCCCGCGCCTGAGACGATCACGCCTATCGTGCGCGGCGACGCGCAGTCTCTGACGATCGCCTGTGCGTCTATTGTTGCCAAGGTTGCGCGGGATCGTTTGATGTTGAAATTGCACGCGCGCTATCCGTGTTATGCGTGGCGGGAGAACAAGGGGTATCCTGTGCCGCGACATTTAGAGGCATTGGTGGAAGGAGGATTGTCGCCGCATCATCGCAGGACTTTCGCGCCGTGCGCCGCTTTCGTGGAAACGCAAAACGGCGAGCAAAAGCATGGACGACATGGACGCACAACAAACACGCGATCCCGCGTTGCAAAGCAGAAAGGAGATTGACACTGCATACTATTGTCTGTTATGATGGAGGCAGAAAACAACATCAACTCGCCACAATAACTCGCCACAAGTTCCGTGCCTCCGTCTTCCCCTCTCCCCTTGTCGCAAACGCTCGATCGCGTTTTGCATGGCGACTGCGTCACAACGATGGCGCGCTTGCCCGAGCAAAGCGTCGATATGCTCTTCGCCGATCCTCCCTACTTTCTGCAGCTCGCCAAAGCGTTGCATCGTCCCAACGAATCGAAGGTCGAGGGTGTGGACGAAGATTGGGATCGCTTCGCCAGCTTCGAAGACTACGACACCTTCAACCGCGCGTGGCTCACCCAAGCGCGTCGCCTCTTGAAAGACGACGGCACTTTGTGGGTGATGGGCTCTTACCACAACATCTATCGCTTGGGTGCGCTGCTACAAGACTTGGGCTTTTGGATTCTCAACGATGTGCTGTGGATCAAGACAAATCCGATGCCGAACTTTCACGGCAGAAGGTTTACCAACGCACACGAGACTCTCTTGTGGTGTGCGAAGGGTCGCAACGCACGCTATCGCTTCAACTATCGCGCGCTAAAACAACTTAACGGCGAGAAGCAGATGCGCAGCGACTGGCACTTGCCCGTCTGCAATGGCAAGGAGCGTCTGCGCGACAAGGAGGGGATTAAGGTTCATCCGACCCAAAAGCCTCTTTCTCTACTCTACCGCGTCCTGCTTTCCAGCACGCGCGTGAGCGATGTCGTGTTGGATCCTTTTTGCGGCAGCGGCACGACAGCCGCCGCCTGCCGCGTCCTTGGGCGTCGCTATATCGGCATCGAGCGCGAGGCACGCTATGTGCGCGCTGCGCGCCAAAGGCTGAGAAGCATCAACCCTCCCCCGCCTGGTCAAGAATGCCTTCTGCTGCCCGAGCCGCGCGAGCAAGCACGCGATGTTCCCTTCGCCGCCTTGCTGGAAAACGGACTGCTCGCCCCCGGCGAAATGCTGGAAAGTGCGTGCCGTCGGTATCAGGCGCTCGTCACCTCCGAAGGATTGCTTTCTCGCGAGCAACGCCGCGCCTCCATCCACCAGTGGGCGGCAGAACTTGTGGGACGGACGAGTTGCAACGGCTGGACTTACTGGTATCGCCTTCAGGACAAGGAACAACAAACCATACGCGTGCCTCTGCAAGATCTGAGAGAGGCGTTGCGAAAGATTCGACGCGCCGAACAAGGAGACGAAAAAGAGGCTGTGAAAGGAGACACAAGGCGTTTGACGAAGGACGCTCACGAACAACGCGTCGACCGCTCGATTGCGCTCGAAGCAGGCGCTTGACGCATAGGACAGAGCGCGCGTACGAAGCGTACG
>JABAAD010000038.1 GCA_014238935.1 Alphaproteobacteria bacterium | reverse complement strand
CCGCGCCCCCTCCCCCTCTAAGGCGCGGGGATCTCTTTTTGATACTTGGAGTCTCCCCTCCGCAGCCGCGCGCCTCATTCCCGTTCCCGCGCCGTCCTGCTCACGCAGCCGCTTGACTGTCGTCTCCCTTCGCCAGCCCGCGCAACACATAAGGCAGGATGCCGCCGTGCGTGTAATAGGCAAGCTCAAACGCCGTATCGATACGCACACGCAACCTCACCGCTTGCTCCTTCCCGTCGCGCTTGAGCGTGCATGTCATCTCTCCGCGAGGTGTCAAAGCCTCCAAGCCCGACAGGTCGAAGGTCTCGTTGCCGTCGATGTTCAAGGACTCCGCCGAGACGCCGTCCACGAACTCCAACGGCAAAACTCCCATGCCCACGAGGTTGGAGCGATGAATCCGCTCGAAGCTTTCAGCCATCACCGCACGCACGCCCAACAAACGCGTCCCCTTGGCAGCCCAATCGCGCGACGAGCCCGTGCCATAAGCTTTGCCGGCAACGATCACCGTATCGACACCCTCGCGTGTGTAGCGCATCGCCACATCGTATATGCTCATGATCTCGCCCGAAGGCATGTGCTTGCTCCATCCGCCCTCCCTGCCCGCAGCCAGCCTGTTTCGAATGCGTACATTGGCAAAAGTGCCACGCATCATCACCTCGTGATTGCCACGCCGCGCGCCGTAAGAGTTGAAATCGCGCTTCGAGATCTGCTGCTCTGCAAGATAGACGCCCGCCGCCGAATCTTCGCTAAACGATCCTGCCGGCGAAATATGGTCGGTCGTGATCGAATCGCCCAAAAGCGCCAACACACGCGCGCCTCGTATATCAGGAACCGCCTCCCGCTCACGCGCCAAGCCCTCGAAGAAGGATGGACGGCGAACATAGCTCGACGCCGCCTGCCAGCGATACAAGGTCGAGGGCTCAGCCTTTAAAGCGTTCCACCCCTCCGCGCCTTGAAACACATCGGCGTAACGCTTGCGAAACATCTCCGGCGTTAGCGCGACGCGCAGTTTCTCTGCGATCGCCTCGTCCGAAGGCCAGATGTCTTTTAGGTACACATCCTGCCCGTGCTTGTCCTTGCCTAAGGGCTGTGTCAGCAAGTCTGCTTGCATGCTGCCCGCCAAGGCGTAAGCGACCACCAACGGCGGCGAGCACAAGTAGTTTGCGCGCACCAAGGGGTTGACGCGCCCTTCAAAGTTGCGATTGCCCGAGAGGACCGAACATACATACAAATTTTCGTCGTTCACGCGTCGAGCAACCTCTTCTAGCAAAGGTCCTGAGTTTCCGATGCAGGTCGTACAGCCGTATCCGACGAGGGCAAACCCCAGCGTCTCCAAGGGCTCTGTCAGCCCTGCGCGCGTGAGGTAGTCGGTGACGACTTGGCTGCCCGGCGCGAACGAGGTTTTGACCCACGAGGGAACGCGCAAGCCTCTTGCCGCCGCCGCCTCAGCCAACAAGCCCGCCGCCACCAGAACATTCGGGTTGGATGTGTTCGTGCAACTGGTAATCGCGGCGATCACAACGGCACCGTGTCCCCATTCTCCTTCTTCGCCTGCCTGCGTAGCAGCAGGAGCAAATTCTTTCAGGCTGTCGGCGAAGGAGCGCGATGCTTTAGAGAGCGAGATTCGATCTTGGGGACGTTTCGGTCCTGCGAGCGCAGGATCGACGCTCGCCAAGTCCAAGCGCAGCGTATCGGTAAACAGCGGCGGGGATGCGTCGTTGCGCCAAAAGCCTTGCATCTTTGCGTAGCGCTCGACACGAGCGATCACCTGCTCGCTGCGTCCTGTCAAACGCAAGTAGCGCAAGGTCTCTTCGTCGATGGGAAAGATGCCGCAAGTCGCGCCGTATTCGGGTGCCATGTTGGCGATGGTCGCGCGATCGGCAAGCGAGAGCGCGGAGAGTCCCGCTCCGAAGAATTCGACGAATTTTCCGACGACTCCTTTTTGGCGCAACATTTCTACGACTCGCAACACGAGGTCGGTCGCGGTTGTGCCTTCGCTCAAGCGTCCTTCGACCTCGAAGCCGACGACCTCAGGCACATTGAGCGACAAGGGCTGTCCGAGCATCGCTGCCTCCGCCTCGATTCCGCCTACGCCCCACCCCAAGACGCCCAAGGCGTTGACCATCGTCGTGTGACTATCGGCGCCGACCACTGTGTCGGGATAGATCCACCGCACGCCGTCCTGCTCTGATTGCCACACGCTTTGAGCCAAGTACTCCAAGTTCACCTGATGACAAATGCCTGTTCCGGGCGGCACGACGCGAAAGTTTGCAAACGATCGCTGCCCCCAGCGCAAGAACTCGTAGCGTTCACGATTTCGCTCGTACTCTCGCTTCACATTCAGACGGAAGGCGTCGCGCGCGGCGAAGTGATCGACGACGACCGAGTGATCGATCACCAAATCGACCGGAATCAGAGGATTGATTCGTTCTGCGTCTCCTCCCCATTCAGCCATGGCATCGCGCATCGCCGCCAAATCGACGACGACAGGAACGCCTGTAAAGTCCTGCAACAAGACGCGCGTAGGTCGATAGGTGATCTCGCGCTCGATGCGTCGATCTTTCTGCCAAGCCTCGAAGCTTGTGATGTCGTCTCGAACGACGCTTGTCCCGTCTTCGAATCGCAGCAAGTTTTCCAGCAAGACGCGCAACGAGAACGGAAGACGCCCTATACTCGGACACTGCTCTTCCAAACGCCGTAAGCTGTAGAAAAACGAACCCTCTTCGTCGAAGGACGCGCAACAGGAAAAGCTGTCAACACTCTTGTGCGGAGGCGTTGCTTGCATCGCTACTACGGAAAACCTTCGAGAAAAACAACCTCTTGAAAACAATCGTTGCAAGGCTAGCACAAATCCTGTAGCATTGTCTACGGGGCTGAAGGAGGTGTTCGAAGACGTACCTTTCGAGGGTGCGCGAGCGCAGGAGAAAGTTTTTATGAAAAATTTTGACTATCAGACAGCAACGGCGAAGGAAGCCTTGCAAAAGCAAAAGAAGGACTCGAGCCCTTCGAAACGCCTTGACGACGAGGCGAACTCTGTTCTCAAACACCTTACGCAAGACGACTGGAAACGCTTGCTCGACTTTGCGACGGCGCAACGTTTCGAGCCGAAAGAGGCGCTCATCACTGTGGGAGACAAAGACGACGCTGTGTTCATTCTCGCTGAGGGAGAGGTTCAAGTGGTGGTCAAGCAACCCTTCTTCGGACAGCGCGTGCTTGCCGTTATTCCTGAGGGCTCTGTTTTCGGCGAGATGGCATTTTTTGAACGAAGACCGCGTAGCGCGACGATTCAGGCGATCGGCAAAGGACTGGTGCTGCGTATCACGCGTCAGGACTTCGAACGATTGTTTGCGGAAGAACCCTTTCTTGCCAGACAGCTTTTGTTCGATTTTGGAAAAGTTCTCTCGATGCGCAACCGATTCATGGCTTCTCTGATCGCCTCGCGCTGAGTCGAGCGCGCGCGCTGGAGATTCGACGATGCCCCCGCTCCTACAGCGCCCCTTCGTCAACTACACGCAAGCGAAACGCTTTCTCCCCCCCTACTTGTGGTGGGCTTTGCGCCCCTTGTTCTTCGTGCTGCTGGCTGTGGTGCTTGGGGGTTTGTGGCTGGAGCATGCGTGGGCTTCGCAGTTTTTTTGGAACATTGCAGTGCCTTTGATGCCGTTGGTCTTCCTGCTTGTGCCGGGGCTTTGGCGCAACTTGTGTCCTTTGGCGAGCGTCAATCAGCTGCCGCGCTTGTTGAACCTTTCTTTCGCGTTCACTCTGCCGCAGTTTTTGGGACGATGGGCTTTCGCCTTTGCGGGGTTGGCTTTCGTTGCCATGGTCGTGCTGAGGCCGCTCGTCTTCGAGGATGCGAACCACGCCTTGCTCGCGCTGCTTGCCTCCTTTGCGGCAGCCGCCCTTTTGGGAGGGATCTTGTTCAAGGGCAAGAGCGGATGGTGCGGCAGCTTCTGTCCGCTTGCGCCGATACAAAAGGTCTACGGACAAGCGCCCGCCCTCGTCGTGCCGAACGCGTTCTGCAAGCCCTGCCTTGGGTGTCACAAGAACTGCTACGACTTCAATCCGCGCCCTGCGTTGATGGAAGATCTCTCTGACCCGGATCACCGATACGCTTGGCATCGACACGCCTTCTTGGGGTTGTTGCCTGGGCTCATCTTTGGTTTCTTCTCTTATCGGGGGTTGGTCGAAGAAGGCACGGCTCTCTACCTGCGCTCTGTGTTGACGGCTATCGTGGTTTCGGGAGGAGTGTATTTCTTTTTGCTCGCCTACATTCCGCTCAGTGCCTATCGGATCGCGCTGCTTGCCTTGTGCGCTGCCTTGACGACTTTCTACTGGTTTTCTCTGCCGGCGATGTTTTCCGCCATGCAGAGCCTCGCGGGACTTCGCGCCGAGCTTGTTGAGGACGGCGATGCCTTTGGCGGCAGCCTGCGTTTGCTGCTGCCCGTTTTTGCTGTGGGCGCGGAGGCGAGTGCTACCTTCGGCGCTTGGGCGGGCGAGCGTCTGCAGACGATTCGCGCCTTGCTGTTGTTGCTGCTACTGGGGTGGCTTGCGGGCTCGCTGTTGCAGGAGAGACGTTTTCTGCGATTGAAGACGAAGGGACAGAGCGTCGGGGTCGGCAGTTTGTCGGGATTGCAGAAGTCGTTGGCGAATCAGAAAGACAGTGGTTTCGAGGTTTTCGAAGAGCAGTCGAACACGCTGTGCCTCGCCAAGCCCGACCGTCCTGTTTTGGAGGCGATGGAGGCTAAGGGATTGCCTATCGAGAGCGGATGTCGCATGGGTATCTGCGGTGCTGATCCGATCGTCGTGCTGGGTGGCGAGGAGAATGTCGAGCCGTTGGGAGAGGAAGAACGCAACACCCTCCTGCGTCTCGGATTGCTCGGCAAGGCGCGTATGGCTTGCATGATGAAGGTGAGCGGCAGGGTGGATGTCAGCCTGAACCTTTCGCACGCCAAGGCGAAGAAGCTGCCTGTCGAGGCGGGTGACTCCGTGTCTGCGGGAGCTTTTTCGTTGGGACACATCGATCCCGACATCATCGTGCCGAAGACGCAAGCGCAAGATTCGAACAAGGACTTGCGTTTGGTGGTGGTCGGCAACGGCGTTGCGGGTTCGAGCGCCGTTCAGTTTTTGCGTATGCTCAGTCCTTATTGCAAGGTTGCGCAGATTTCTGCCGAGCCGTACAGTTTTTACAATCGTATGGGTCTTTGTCGTCTGATTTACGGACGCAGCGGTATGGATGCTCTTTCTCTTTTGGACGAGAGGTGGTACAAGAAGAACAAGGTCACGCTTTGGCTGAACACCTTTGTCTCGGAGTTGGACATCGAGGAGCGTCGTCTCGTGCTGTCGACGGGCGAGGAGTTGGCATACGATCGTCTGCTGCTCGCGCTGGGCTCGCGCGCGGTTACGCCTCCCTTTGCGGGAACGGCGGGCGTCTTCTCCATGCGCGGTGCTGACCAAGCGATGGCGATGCGACGATGGGTGCAGGAACGCGGCGCCAAGAAAGCGATAATGGTCGGCGGCGGCTTGCAGGGTGTCGAGATCGCGCTGGCGTTGAAAAAGTTGGGCTTGCAAACGACGCTGGTCCACAGGCACGCGCATTTGATCGAGCGGCAGGGCGATCGTATCTCTGCCGAGATTCTGCGTCATTTTCTGATGCAAAACGACATCGAGGTTTTGCTGGAGGAAGAGGTCACCGAGGTTGTCGGCGGCGCGCGCGGCATCGAGAGCGTCAAGATGAAAAAGAATTCCGAGCGGCAGACGGACTTGTGTGTCTTTTCGATCGGCATCCAGCCGCAGACGAAGCTCGTGCGCAATACGGATCTGATCATGGACGAGGAAGCGATCGCGGTGAATGCCAACATGCAAACCTCGCGTCAAAATGTCTATGCCGCGGGAGACTGCGCGCGCTGGGGCAGGGAGAGAGCAAGCGGTTTGTGGGGCATCGGCTTGGAGATGGGAAGGATTGCCGCGCACAACATGCTGGGTTACGACAAGACGATCGACCTTGACATTTACAACACGCCGTACATTCTCAAGGTACCGAACTTCAACCTGTTTTGTTTCGGGCGCACGAAACCGAATCGCAGCGACCGCACTTTCAACCGAGGAGCGGTGAAGGATGCGAAGTGGTGGCAGATCGTCATTAACGAGAAGAACGAGATCGTCGGCGGAATCTTCGTCAATCACAACGAGATGGCGATGGAGGTCAGGCGGGCGCTCAGAGAAAAAATCGATGTATCAACTCTCATGCAAGCGGCGTAGAGGAAAGTGTCGCGTTCGCAGATAGCAACGCCTTTGGAAGAACCTTTTGTTCGCCGTTGTCACAAGGAAGAAGGAGAAGAAGGCAAGCAGGGTTCGCGCAGTGCGTATCAGCGAGACCGCGACCGTATACTTTATTCGCGTGCGTTTCGTCGATTGATGCATAAGACGCAAGTTTTTATTGCGCCGCAAGGGGATCATTTTCGCACGAGGCTGACGCATACTTTGGAGGTAGCGCAGATCGCGCGTTCGCTCGCGCGTGCCATTGGTGTCGACGAAGATCTGACGGAGGCGATTGCGCTGGCGCACGACTTGGGGCATCCTCCTTTCGGGCATGCGGGTGAGAAGGAACTTAACAAATTGATGAAGGAGGAAGGGAGCAATTCGAACGGCTTCGATCACAATG
>JABAAD010000037.1 GCA_014238935.1 Alphaproteobacteria bacterium | reverse complement strand
CATGCCAAGATGATTCTGCCGTGCGCCCGTAGCTCAGCTGGATAGAGTGTTTGACTACGAATCAAAAGGTCGGGGGTTCGAATCCTCCCGGGCGCGCTTTCGAACAAAGAAGCAGCACGAAAGGAGGAAGGAATGATCGTCACATCGCTCGAAAAGATACAGGGATCAGAGCGCGATGTCGCTTGGGGGCAGGGGCGGAGCCGACGTTTCCTGCTGGAACGCGACAACATGGGCTTCTCTTTCACCGACACGACGATAGAGCGCGGCGCAACGGTAACATTAGAATACCGACAACACTTGGAGGCTTGCTACATCTTGGAGGGGACAGGGCAGCTCACCGACGAGCAGACAGGCGAACGCTACGATCTTGCGCACGGCGTCTTCTACGCGTTCGACAAGCACGACCGCCACTCCGTCGAGGCGGGCGACGAAGGATTGCGTATGGTCTGCGTCTTCTCTCCGCCGCTCAAGGGCGACGAGCGACACAGCCTCAAAGAGGACGCTGCCTCTTCTTACTAGGGGGGCTTGCGAGAAAGCGCAGCAAATCCTTTCTGCCGCAGGCAGCGCCGCCGTGTTCGACCGCCGACACGGACATGGCATCGAGCAGACAATCCCAAAGATAAAGGCTCGATGCGCTGTCGGCGAGCAGGTGGAACAAAGGCACACTCTTGGTTACACTCTTGGTTACACTCTTGGGCCCACCCTTGCGCTGCGCGGGATCGCGTAGCACTAGCGCAGAAAGCCGCGCGAGCGAGGTTTGCGCCAAACTGCCGCGCGCAAAAATGCCGTCGCGCAAATCGACCGCGCACATCGTCGCCAGCAGGTCGCTCGCTTTGTCGCCCGCGAGCGCGAGCCAGCAGAGGCTGTCTTGATAGGGGACAGAGAAGGCGCGTTTTCCTGCTGGGGTTCTTCTCGAAGCGAGGTTTTTGCGCAAGTCGACGAAATCGCGCGTACCTTTAGAGTCGAGCGCGCTCAACAGCAGCACTTCGGATCCAGCCAGTCGCACACATAACGAGCCGTCCTTCTGTACGACGCTTTCGTTCGTCAACTTCGGCGCGACCACCGCAGAGCGTTCGAGCAGGCTTTCTGTCCCTTGTCCTTTGACGCCGATCCTCGTCAGCGGCGAGAGGTCGCAGAGCAGAAGGGCTTTGTCATTAGAGGCTTTGTCGGCTTTACGGGATTTGTCGGACGGGCTTTTTGCTTGCAGGGTCTCTACGAGCGAAGAGTCCTCTCCGAAAGGCACGAAGACAGCGTCTTGTTCGCAAAGACGCGCGGCAAGCGGAGAACGACGACGAGGAAGAGGGATAGCCATAGGTATTTTAAAGATTTTGTCTTTCCCCCTCAGGGTCGAAGAAGGGCAGTGGGACGATCTCGGCTTGCAGCAGTCTGCCGCTGTCAAGTTTGACCGCGAGCCCCTTGCGACCAACAGAGGTGTCGCCAGAGGTGTCGCCAGAGGTGTCGGCAGAGATGTAGGCGAGCCCGATGATCTTTTGCAAGCTAGGCGAGTAGGCGATCGAAGTGACGCGACCGTCGATCTTGCCCTCGTGCATGACGAGATTGCACTCCTTGGGAAGATTGCCACGACAATGCGCGGGCATCGTGAAGCCTACGAGGCGTTTTGTGATACCTCGTTCGACTTGAATCTCGATCGGACGCTTGCCGATGAAGAAGGGTTTTTTGCGCGATACCGCCCACCCCATCTCCGCCTCGTGCGGCAGGGTGAGCCCGTCGGTATCCTGTCCGATGATGATGTGTCCTTTCTCCAGACGCAGCAGACGTTGCGCCTCCACGCCGAAGGGTTTGATCTGCCAGCGTTTTCCGTGCTGCATGAGCGCATCCCACAGCGCCTCGCCTTCGGAGAAAGGAACATGGATTTCGTAGCCCAGCTCGCCGACAAAGCCCACGCGCAAGAGCCGCGCTGCACAGCCGGCAACCCTTCCCTCTCGAACGCCCATGTAGGGAAAAGCTTCGCGCGAGAGATCCACTCCTTCGCACAAGCCCTCCAACATCTCGCGTGCGAGCGGTCCTGCGACATTCACCCCCGCGAAGGCAGCCGTGCTGTTGATGACCTCGACCTTCAGGTTCCACTGCGACCTCCAAAACAACAACGCGCGATAGACGGCATCGCTGCCTCCTGTCGTCGTCGTCAGGTAGAGGTGATTGGGTGCAAAGCGACAACAGACGCCGTCGTCGGCGACAACCCCCGCTTCGTCCGTCATCAACAGGTAGCGCGCGCGTCCCACCAGTTGTTTTTGGTACGACCAGCAGTAGAGTCTGTCGACGAACTCGGCGGCATCCTCGCCGTAGACATCGATTCCGCCTAGCGTGGTGACATCGATCATGCCGACAGAATTTCTCACTGTCGACACTTCGCGCTCGACGATGGCGCGCACTTCGGCATCGGAGGGGTGGCGCGAGGAGGAGGGGGAGGGCTGCGGCGGATAATAGGCAGGACGCAGCCACGCGCCTGCCACCATCGTCTTCGCGCCTGCTTGTAGATGCCTTTGGTGCATCGGCGAGAGGCGCAGGGGCTGGAAGCTGCGTCCGGCGAGTATACCGAAGGATTCGGACGCAGCAGGAGGACGCACGGTCGAAAGTCCGAGCTGCGCGGGGTCTACCTTCGTCAGGCGCGAGACGATTCTGAGCCCGTTGATGTTGGAATGCTTGCCTTGGCTCACCCCCATGCCGAGCGTCGTGTAACGCTTCACCAGCTGCATGGAGTCGTAGCCGTCGCGCACCGAATCGTGAAGATCGGAGATTTGCAAGTCCTCGTCGAAGTCGACAAACTCTTTCTTCTTGCCGTGAGGGTGCGGAAAGATGGGATCGTGCCAATTCTGCGCTCCGTCGTCGCAGAGCGCAACAGCAGGCAGGGTGTCCAGCGGTTTGTGGCGAGCGGTTGTTTTCTGCTTGCCCTGGAACTTATTGCGCTGGAATTTATTGCCCTGGGACTTAAGCGCACGCGCAACGGCTTCTGCCGTCTGTTCTGCGTGCCGTCGAACTTTGGCGGGTAAGAAGAGCCCCGCCGCCGCTCCGACAGCGTGCAACCCCTCGCTGAGGTTTTGCAGTCGTTGGCAGTTGTGCCTGTCAAGGTAGCGCAGCTCGCAGCCTCCCTGTACGAGCAACTCGGCTGCGGGGGCGAAACCGACCGCAAGGCAGAGGCAGTCGCAAGGGAAGACGCGCTCCTCACCCGCAACCGTCACTTTGACGCCTTCGATTCTGCCCTTGCCGAGGGCTTCGACGAGCGCAACATCGCTTGCATAGAAGACGCGACGCTCGTGAAGGGCAAGCGTGTCGGACATCGGCGGCGAGGCGCGAGGATCGAGCACGACAGGATCGACGCCGAGTGCCAAAAAATCTTGCGCGAGACGATAGCCGAAAGCGTTGGCAGCGAAGACGACGGGCTTACTGCCGACAACAACGCCGTAGCGTCGCATGAGGTTCCTCGCGGCGGAGGCGAGCATCACGCCGGGCAAATCGTTGTTGCGAAAGACGGCAGGCAGCTCAAACGCGCCTGTCGCGACGATGCAGGCACGCGCACGAATCTTATGCAGCCGCCGCCTCTTGTCGTCGACGACGGCGAGGAAACAATCGGCGAACATGCCCGTAGCTTGCGCCCCCGTCATCACCGTGAGCGCAGCGGGAAGTTCTTGCAAAAAACGTGGCAAAAAGCGTGCGTGCGTTGCCTTTCCGTTTTCGCCTTCGTCTTGTCCTCCTAAATAGGGCTCGCGCTCGACGAGCAGCGTAGGCACGCCGAGCTGTGCCGCCTTCGTCGCAGCCGTGATGCCCGCAAGCCCGCCGCCGACGACGACGAGATCATAGAAGCCGTAAGCCTTGTCAAAGCGAGGCAGCGCGTGATGCGCAATCTTTTTCTGCGGAATAGCACCCAACCCCGCAACCTTGCGAAAGACGCGCTCCCACAGCATCCACGCGCCACGCGGACGAAAGAAGGCGCGATAGTAGAAACCCGCAGGCAAAAAGCGCGAGAGAAAATTGAGAAAGAAGAGCGGGTTGAAACGCAGAAGTTGCTGTGCGTGCGCCTCCAAGCCCTCGCGCAAAGGTACGCGTTCGGCAAACAGGTTGGGAACGCCGTCGACGCTGACCAAAGTGTTGGCATCGGCGGCGTTCAACGAAAAAATGCCGCGTTTGCGACGATACTTGAACGAGCGCGAAAAAACTCTCACCCCCGATGCTGCCAGCGCGCTCGCCAGAGTGTCGCCCTCGAAGCCCGTGTAGCGCCGTCCTTGGAAACGAAAGGAGATCGGTCGCTTGCGATCAAGCCAAATGCCCCATCTTTTTTGAGTGCGTTTCTCGCTGCTCTTATCAGTGGTTGCAATGCGTTTCATCGTCGTGCCTTTTGTTTTTCTTTGCGATACGCCTCGATGGTCCAAGTTTGCAAGATAGCGTCGCTGATCGTATTCCGCCTTGCGACAAACCACATTCCGCTGGGTGCGTGCAGCCACCACTCGTCTGCGATGCCCGCCTTGTTCTCCGCCAGATAAAGATAGCG
The DNA here is from genome assembly GCA_014238935.1 of Alphaproteobacteria bacterium. Next base: position 2,295 of record JABAAD010000037.1, on the reverse strand, counting down.
CGCCCAAGCTTCTTTCGAAGCTTTCACGCTCGGCATGGACAAGACAGGTCCCTTGCAGACGAACTCGGCGATGTTGCGCACGCCGTGGACGGGACAAGGCATGAGTTTCATCGTTCTCTCCTCAGTGTCCTACGGAGGCGGCACCCTTTTCTCCTACGAGCGCGAAGTTTTCGAAGCGCGACAGAGCGAAGGGTTTCAGCAAATCGGGGGTCTTGTCCGAAGCGACGCATTGCGCCATGCGCTTGCCGCAGACGGGGGTCGCCTTGAATCCCCAAGTGCCCCATCCTGCGTCGATGTAGTAGTTTTTGATCGGTGTCTTTCCCATGACAGGCGAGAAATCGGGTGTCATGTCGGCGAGCCCTGCCCATTGCCGCAGCAGGTTTACGCCCGCTAGTTGCGGAAAGAGTTCGAGGATGTGCATCATGAGCTGCTCCTTGAACTCCAAAGTCGAGCGCGTGTTGTAGAGCTCGCACGGATCGGTCGCACCCCCCATGACGAACTCGCCGCGCGCGCTCTGCGAGATGTAGACATGCAACGAACCCGAGACGACGATGGGGTCGAAGAAGGGCTGGTAGGGTTGAGAGACGCAAGCCTGCAGCGGCACGGTGCGAATCGGCAGACGGATGCCGACCTTCTTCGCAAGAAGGCTGGAGTGTCCCGCAACGGCTTGCACAACCTTGTCGGCTGCGATCGTGCCGCGCGAAGTTTTGACGCCGACCACGCGCCCTCGCTCGACTTGAATGCCTAAGACTTCGGTGTTTTGGAAAATGGCAACGCCGCGTCGGTGAGCAGCGCGCGCGTAGCCCCAAGCGACCGCGTCGTGGCGCGCGATCGCCCCTGGCGCGTGGTAGAGCGCGCCGAGCACGGGAAAACGCACCTCGTCCGAAAGGTTCAGCTGCGGACAGAGCTTTCGCAACTCGGCGCGTCCCACGACCTCGGAGCGCACGCCAAGGTGTTTGTTGACCTCCGCACGCCAGCGCGCCGTGCGCAACGCTGCGTCCGTGTGCGCAAGCGTCAAATGACCGCGCTTCGAATACATGGTGTTGAGATCGAGCTCGGCAGAAAGATGTTCGAACAACCTCAGCGATTCCTTGTAGAAGGCTGTTCCCTCTTCGGTCAGATAGTTTGCGCGCACGATCGTCGTGTTGCGCGCGGTGTTGCCGCCGCCCAAGTAGCCCTTGTCGAGGACGGCGACCTTCGTGATGCCGTAGTCTTTCGCTAAATGATAGGCGCAGGCGAGCCCGTGTCCTCCCGCGCCGATCACAAGCACATCGTATCGCTTCTTCAAGGGCTGGGGGGCAGGAAAGTGCCTCCTTCGGTCTCCCAATCCTAAGGCGTATTTCAACAACGCGAGCGGCATCGCAGCAGACTATCCTATCACACACGGAGGGGGGTTAGAAAAGCGAAGGGGCGGAGTTTGACTCCGCCCCTCCTGGGTTCATCGTAGCCCTACGGTCAGAGACTTGCTGGGGTCAGGGACTGTTGGCGTCGATGGCTTTTCTCAGTTTTTCGCCGGAGAAATGTTTTTTCTCTTTGGCGAGATTGCGATTCTCGAAGACGATCTGCCACACATGGAAACCGAGCCAAAAGGCTAGTCCCAAGATGTAAAGCAGACATTCGCTACCGAGCCACGGGTAGATCGCTCCGACTTGCGTCAGATCGACCGCCCAACTGGAGATTGTCGGTGACATCCTTGCTCCTCCTTTGGGTTAGGATTTTTTCGCCTGAGCAAGCTCGGCGTCTTTGAGTTCCTTCGTATCCTTCGCATCGTCGTCGATGAGCTGACAATCCAGCCCCGCCAACTCGACGCTCTTCGGAATGCGCAGCATGCCGAGCATCTTGAGGATTCCTCCGACCACATAGGCAGGAAGAAAGCCCAACACGAAGAACATGATCACAGCACCGATCGCCTGTCCCCAAGGCGTGATCGGGGCGTAGCCCTCGAAGCCCGAAGAAGGATAGCCCCACAGCACGAAGCCCGAGATCAACAATCCGATGATACCTGCGTAGCCGTGTACAGCCACGGCTCCTACGGCGTCGTCGATCTTGAAGGTGCGTTCAACCCAGTTGTGAAGCTTGTAGGCGAGATAGGCACCGAGCGCTCCGATCAACATCGCTTGAATCGGGTGGTAGAGGTCGTTGCCGGCGGAAGCCGTAATGACGCCTGCCAAGCCGCCCGAGAAAGTCCAAAACGCGTCGCCGCGCGAGACCGCGTAGCCCGCGAGAAGACCGCCCGAGAGCGACATCAGGAAGTTGAAGGTGATCGCCGAAAGCGTCGTCGGGGTCAGGTAGATG
>JABAAD010000036.1 GCA_014238935.1 Alphaproteobacteria bacterium | reverse complement strand
GTCTTCGTCGCACAAGGATTGCAAGAGCGTACGCGCCAGCGGTCCTGCCAACACGCACACCGCCCATTGTTCTGTCATGGATGTTGCATAGACTTTTCGATTAGGCCATTCGGTCTGCAGCCATTCTTCGATCCACGCGAGCACGCGCGCCGCGCCGCCTGTTGTTGTGGTCATGTAGAAGTGGTCTTTATCGAGACGGGCAGTAACCCCGTCGTCGAAGATCATGCCCTGCTCGTTGAGCATGACACCGTATCGGCAAGATCCGACTTTGAGTTTGTCCCAGCGGTTGGTGTAGAGCATATTGAGCAGCCATAAGGCATCGGGTCCTCTGATATCGATTTTTCCCAGCGTCGATCCGTCGAACAATCCGACGGAAGTACGGACTCGGAGGGCTTCGCGTTGGCAAGCTTGCTCGCAGTTTTCTTTTCCTTCGGGGTAGAACCATGGTCTTTTCCAATCTCCGACATCTTCGAAGAATGCACCTTCGGCAACATGGGCTTCGTGCATGGGGGTGGTGCGAACGGGATGGAAGAGGTTTCTGCGGTGCGGACCGACGAGGGCTGCAAAGCTTTGCGGAGTGTATGGGGGGCGGTAGGTTGTCGTTCCGATTTCCTCGACGGATATCTCGAGCGCGTCGGCGGCAACGGCGACAGCGTTGGCGTTGGAGAGCCTGCCTTGGTCGGTCGCCATGCCCGTTGTGGTGTAGCGTTTGACATGCTCGACGGATCGGTATCCCTCTCGAATGGCGAGGCGAATATCGGCTTCGGTTACATCGTTTTGCAAGTCGATGAAGGCGAATGTTCCTTGCGCTCTGCCCGCTTTTTTGAAGGCGAGCGAGGACGGCAGGACTTCTGCGCCGGCGGCGTTCATCTCGCGCGGCGGTGTTGTTGCGACGCTCTTTTTGGCGGTTTTGGAAAGGGCTTTGAACGCTTGCAAGGCAGCTTTTCTTCCTTGTGCCAACGCTTCGGCAAAGGTGTCCGCTCCGTTGAGGCTACCCGCCATCGAAGTGTTTTGGACGGGAGCGCCGGGCAAGTTGCATTGCCGCTGCTTGTCGAATTGCAAGCGTCCGCCCGACTGGCTGAAGAGGTGGACGCGCGGCACGAATCCCGCCGAGCAGCCCAGCAGCGTACAAGCGATTTTGCGCGCGCTTGCGGGAAGCAACGCGCCTTTTGCGTCGCGGGCGGCGATCGTGACCGCATCGAGTTGTTTTTTTCCGTGCGCCTTGACGACGGCGGATCCCGTGTGGATGGTGATTTTTTCCTTGCGCGCGACCTCGACGATTTCCGATCGGGGTTTTTTGCGCCAATCTGCGACCACGACCTCTGCGCCGATTTCTTTGAGGGTGAGCGCTGCTCGGTAAGCGGAGTCGTTGTTAGTTGCGATCACGGCATCGAAGCCGGGCAGGACGGCGTAGCGTCTCACGCTGGTGCGGATCGTATCGGCGAGCATGACGCCCGGCAGATCGTTGTTGGTAAATACCATGTGCCGCTCGCTTGCCCCTGTCGCCAGCAGAACATGGCGCGCACGGATGCGCCACATGCGTTCGCGCGGCAGGTCTGGGTTGTCGCGCGCCTCAGGAATTGTTTCGACGGCGGTGAGAAAGTTTCCGTCGAAATAGCCGCTCGCGCAGGTGTTGGAGAGGATGGTGAGGTTTCCTCTCTCTCGCAGCAGCGCAACCCTGTCTTCGAGAGCGCGGTGAGCGGGTTTGCCATCGATGGTTACATCGGGATCTGCGGCGAGGAGGGCACCGCCGAGTTCGACATCCTGCTCGATGAGGGTGACGCGCAAGGACTCGTCGCGGCTGACGATCTCGGCAGCCTCGAGCCCTGCGATACCGCTGCCAACGACGAGCACATCGGGAAAATGGTGCGTCCATTCGCAAAAGTCTGCGTCAGAGCTTTCGGGTTTGGGAGGTTTGCCCAAGCCCGCCGCACGGCGGATGAAGTGTTCGTAGATTCGCCACGCGCCTGAGGGTGCCTTGAAGGTTTTGTAATAGAAGCCCGCGACCAACACGGGCGAGAACCACGAGGCGATAGCACCGAGGTCGAAGGAGAGGGAGGGAAAGCGATTTTGGCTGCGGAAACGCAATTCTTCGCGCTCGCTTTGTCGCAGGAAAACTTGCGTTGCGCGCAAATTGGGCTCGCCGAGCGTTCCCTCCTCGTCGATGCGTTGTACGAGGGCGTTGGGCTCGTCTTCGGCGAGAGCGACCTGTCCTCGCGCGCGGTGGTATTTGAAGCTTCTGCCAAGCAGCTTCTGCCCGCAGGCGAGCAAGGCGGATGCAAGCGTGTCGCCCTCGAAGCCCTCGTACACCTTTCCGTCGAACAGAAAACTTACGGGGCGATCGCGCCGAATGCGCGAGGGTGTGCGCAAATTTTGCTCTTCGATGCGAAAGGGTTGGAAGACGGACATAGGTTATCTTGGGTTATCTTTGGTTATCTTTTATCTTTTTAGATTTTATTTTTGCGTCTTGACGGTTTTTTTGTCGGCGGCACCGTAGCCCTGCGCCGAGCGCGGCATGGGGATCGAAGCACGGCTCTGCGCCTGACGATAGCCCTTCGGAACGCTTGGCAGAGGAGCGCCGGGCTTGGCGAATCCCAAGAAGGTGTCGCTCACATTGTCGCGCAGGGCTACGAACCATCGTCTGCAACCGAAGGCGTGTTGCCAGCGCTCCCAAATCAAGCCCTTGGCGTTTTCCTTGAAGAAGAGATATTCGCCCCATGCCCTGTCGTCGAGCGCATCGGGGTTTGCGGGACGCGGGACGCACGCCTCGCCGTGGCACGAGAACTCGACCTGCTCGCGTTCGCCGCACCAGGGGCATTGTACTCTTAGCATGCTTGTCTCCCTCTTCTTTTGTCAAATTTGGGTTAGCTAGTGCGCGACCCCTGCCGCCGAGCCCTCGTCGATGACAGCCCCGCTGTAGAATCGGTCGATGGAGAAAGGAGCTGCTATGGGATGCATGCTGTTGTTGGCAATCGATGCGGCGAAGACATGTCCTGATCCTGCGGTGGCTTTGAAGCCGCCTGTCCCCCATCCTCCGTTGAAGAAGAGCCCTTCGACGGGCGTCTTCGAGAGGATCGGCGAACGATCGGGCGTGATATCGACGATCCCCGCCCACTGGCGCAGCATACGCAAGCGGGCGATATACGGAAAGAGCTCGACGAGGGGAGCGAGAATTTCGTCCATCGTTGCAAAACTGCCGCGCTGCGCGTACGAGGTGTATTGGTCTGCGCCTGCGCCGACGACGAGTTCTCCTTTGTCCGACTGGCTGAGATAGACATGGACTCCGTTCGACATGACGACATGGTTTAAGACGGGTTTGATGGGCTCTGATACGAGCGCTTGCAAAGGCACGGAGACGAGCGGCAAACGAAATCCCGCCATCGCAGCAAGCACCGAGCTGTGTCCTGCGACGACGACACCGACGCGCCCTGTCTTGACGACTCCGTGCGAAGTTTCCAATGCCTCGATTCGCCCTTTTTTGACGACCATGCCTCGAACCTCGCAGTTTTGCACGATATCCACCCCCGCCGCGTCCGCGCCGCGCGCGTACCCCCAAGCGACGGCATCGTGGCGCGCGTTGCCTGCGTCGGGCTGGCTTAAAGCTCCCATGACGGGAAAGCGTCCGTCGAGGTTGATCTCAGGCAGCATGTGTTGTACGCGCTCCGCCGAGATCATCTCGACATCGATACCGTTCAAGCGACAAGCTTGCTCGCGCCGCGCCTGTTCTTGCAAGTCGTGCACCGAGTGTGCGAGCTGCAAGACTCCGCGCGCGCTGAACATGACATTGAAGTTGAGTTTTTTGCTGAGCGTGTGAAAAAGCGAGAGCCCGTGCTTGTAGATAGCGGCACTCTCGTCTTGCAAGTAGCCCGATCGCACGATGGTGGTGTTGCGTCCCGTGTTGCCGCCGCCCAGCCATCCTTTCTCCAATACGGCGACGCGTTGGACGCCGAACTCGTGGGCGAGATAGTAGGCGGTTGCAAGTCCGTGTCCTCCGCCGCCTACGATCACGACATCGTAATCGGAACGCATCTTCGGACTGCGCCAAGCGCGCGACCAGTTCTCGTGCCCTTTGCGCGCGTGGCGTAGCAACGACCAAAGGGAGTAACGCGTCATCGACAAATCGATCTGTGTCGTCTTTCTGTGTCGTCTTTTAGAGATCGGAGAAAGCGTCGCTTTCAGGAGAAGTTTTCGACTTCTTCTAACGCGACAGCGTTTCCCTCGGCGGTTGCATCGCCGGCATCGACCGCCGTCTCTTCGCTTTCGCTCGACTCGATCGCGACGCTTTCAACCTTCTCTTCCCTCGTGCTACGCTCCTCGGCAAAGGAGCGCGACATGAGCTTTTGGCTGTAGGCAGCGCCGCATTTCGGACATGCGATCGCCTTCTCGTTGAAATCGTAGAACTTCGCGCCGCAACTGCCGTTGTTGCAGACACGCTTGATACCCCAGTGTGCTTTTGCCATAAGGAACCCTAGTCGCGCGTTGTTATGGTCGATGGTGTGTCAAGATGTCTTTGTCGTCTATGAACGCCTCGACTCCCTCTTCCCTCTCCCCTCCTCCCTTTTTGCCTGAATCGTCTCTTCGTGTCAAGTCTGCTTTTGTTTTTTTGTCGCTACTCGTGTCGCACCTGATCGCCTCTTCCAGCGGCGCGCTTTCGGGCACGGTGCGCGTCAGCGGTGACAAATCCATCTCGCACCGAGCGTTGATTCTCTCTGCCCTGTGCCTCGGCAAGACGGAGATCTCAGGGTTGCTGGAGAGCGAGGATGTTTTAGCGACGCTCGGCATCTTGCGTGCACTCGGCGTGCCGATCGAAAAGACGGGCAGCAAAGCAGCGCCTCTGTGGCGCGTGTTCGGCGCTGGTGCAGGTGCGCTGGAAGAGCCCTCCGAGGTTTTGAACTGCGGCAACTCCGGCACGAGCGCACGTCTGCTGTGCGGATTGCTCGCCGCCGCCCCCTTTCCCTGCATCCTCGACGGCGACCGAAGCTTGCGCGCGCGTCCGATGGATCGCGTGCTTGCCCCCCTAGCAAGCGCAGGGGTAAGAGCGCACTTGCACAAGGGACGCATGCCCTTGACATTGACGGGGTTGAGACGTCCCCTGCCCTTGCGTTGCCGCTTGCAAAGCGCGAGCGCGCAGGTGAAAAGCGCGTTGCTGCTCTTTGCCCTGTGCGCGCACGGGCGCAGCGAGATTATCGATCCTTTCGTGTCGCGCGACCACACGGAACGCCTGCTGCTCGCCTGCGGTGCGCCGCTTTGTGTCGAGGCGTTGGAGGGGGGTGGACGGCGGCTCGTGCTGGAGGGGGGGAGTGCCTTGAGCGCGCCGCGAACGCTTTCCATCCCTGGTGATGCGAGTTCTGCCGCCTTTCTCATCCTTGCGGCAACATTGTGCGAGGGCTCGGATGTGACGCTGAGGGGGGTGGGCGTGAACCCGACGCGCACGGGCTTCATCGAGACGCTACGCGAGATGGGAGCGGACATCGCCTTCGTGTCGCGCTCGACGGAGAGGGAAGACGACAAGAGCGAGCCGATAGCCGACCTTCGCGTGCGTTCTGCCCGCTTACGCGGAGTGTCCGTTCCCGCCGCGCGTGCAGCTCGCATGATCGACGAGTATCCTGCCTTGGCGATGGCGGCGGCTTGCGCAAACGGCAAGACGGTAATGGAGGGTTTGGCAGAGTTGCGCGTCAAGGAGAGCGACCGCTTGACGGCTGTCCAAACCGGTTTGGCGCGCTGCGGCGTGCGTTGTGAGCAGGAGGCAGACGGGTTAACTGTTTATGGAAACACGGAAAACGCGCTTTCCAAGCCTCCCCCCGATGCCAAGTCTCCCATATCGATCGCCGCCTTTGGCGACCATCGTATCGTGATGAGCTTCCTGACGCTCGGTTTGGCGCGGAGAAACGCATCGATCTCTGTCGACAGCGCCGAATCGATTGCGACGAGTTTTCCCGACTTTCAAGAGTGCATGCAAAGCCTCGGTGCCGTCCTCTCGCCCGCTCCGCCTGCCGACAGCACGACCGCCGCCGCGTGAAGAAGAATCGCCCTTTCGTGATTACCGTCGACGGACCCGCGGCGGCAGGAAAAGGGACGCTGACACGCGCGCTCGCAACAAAGCTTGGCTACGAACGCTTGGATTCGGGAAGGCTCTATCGCTCGGTTGCAAAGCATGCAGCAGACGAGTGGCAGCTGGCAGAACATCCTGTAGACATCGAGGCGATCGCGCAGATGACACGCACGCGTCTTCCCTTGACGCGCGCCTACCTTGCGACGCTTGGCAAGGATCAAGGCTTGGACGAGGATAGGGTCGCCTTGCTCGCCTCTCGTCTTGCGCCGCACGGCGCGCTACGCGCGGTGTTGCGCGAACAACAGCGCAGCTACATCGCCGACATCGCAACGGGGATCGTCTTGGACGGACGCGACATGGGAACGGTGGTATCTCCCGATGCGCCGTGCAAGATTTTTCTGACCGCCTCCCTGACGGCGCGTGCCGAACGACGCACGCGAGAAATGCTTGACCGCGACGCGAAAGAAAGCTACAATGATCTGTTGAACACCGTGCTTAAGGCGATGCGCGTGCGCGATGAGCGCGATGCGTCGCGCTTGGAGGCACCCCTGAAGGCGGCAGAGGATGCGATGACCATAGACAGCTCGGCACTTTCGCCCGAGCAGGTCTTGGAACAAGCCCTTCGACATGTCGAGGCTTGTCGGGTTTGTTTTGTTTCCTGATGCCCTTTTGCCTTCCTCTCCCTGTTTCCCCTTTTTCCTCCCTATGCTCTGTCTTTTTGTTTCTGCGATGCCCGCCGCACGGCGACGGGGAATCGTTGCCTTCCTCTTGTCTGTGAGATTGTCCGCGTGACCGCCACCCCCTCCACCACTTCTCCGAGCGCGAAAGCCTCGTCGA
>JABAAD010000035.1 GCA_014238935.1 Alphaproteobacteria bacterium | reverse complement strand
TGATTCTTGGGCTCTTGATTCTTGCTACTTTTGAAAGCTGGGGGGGCAAGTATGTCATTCCCCATTTTTTTCTTGCCTTCTCTCTGCTAACCGCTACAATGAGCGGCAGAGAGTTGCTTTTGCTCTTTGCTCTTGGTTCTTTGCTCTTTGCTTTTGGCTTTTGGCTTTTGGCTTTTTGATCCTTCAAGAAATAGAGTTGCAAGCACTCAACAAGGGAGGGGTCTGTGTGGGGGAGCTGACTCTTCTTAGCAATCGTCAGCAAAGGAGACAGAAAATGAAAATATTCAAGAAACCCTTAGGGTGCGTCGCGTTCGTCGTCGCCCTTTCGTTCGTCGCACTCGGTGTTAGTAGCTGCAGTAGCGAAGACGAGATGATGATGGATCGCTCAGAAGTCGCGCCGATTCGGATTCCCGTCCACAACTGGTCGAGTCAAATCGTCGGCGCGCAAATCGTCGGCAAGATTTTGGAGAACCAAGGCTTCAAGGTCGAGTATGTGAACTCCGACAGTCAGGTCGTCTATACATCGATGTGCGAGGGGGATATCGATGTCGTGCACGAAGTGTGGCAGGGAGCGTTCGGAGTCGCCTTCGAAAAAGTCGTCGATGAGGGCTGCGTCGTCGATGCGGCAACGCACTCGGCGAAGACACGCGAAGAATGGTGGTATCCAAGCTATGTGGAAGAGCAATGTCCCGGTCTGCCCGACTGGAAGGCGTTGAATGCCTGCGCCGAAAAGTTTGCAACCGCCGAAACAAAACCCAAAGGTCGCTTCTTGGCAGGTCCCGTGGACTGGCTGAAGCACGATAACGAGCGAGTCGAAGGTTTGGGCGTGAACTTCAAGGTTGTGAACGCAGGCTCGGCAGCTGCCCTGTGGGCAGAGCTGAAGTCGGCATCCGAGCGCAAGGCACCGATCGTCTTGTTCAACTGGACGCCCAACTTCATCGAGGCGATCTACGACGGCAAGTTCATCGAATTTCCCGAATACGACGAAGCATGCCAAAAGGATGCCTCGTGGGGTATCAACAAGGAAAAAACCTACGATTGCGGCAATCCCAAGGGGGGCTATTTGAAGATCGGCATGTCGAAGAAGTTTCAGGAAGAAAATCCAGATGCCTTCGATATCATCAAGCAAATAGACTTCTCCAACTTGGACATCGCCGTGATGGCAAAACTTGCCGATGTCGACGGGCTCGAGCCCGAAGCTGCCGCGGACAAGTGGCTGGCAGACAACGAAAAGTGGAAAAAGTGGAAGTAACCTTTTTCCTGTCATGAGGCTTTTCTCCTCGCGTTGCCTTCGAGACAATTTCTTGTCTTGAGGATGGCGCGAGGAGAGTCTTTTACAAAAAACAGAAAAAGGAAGGAGCGGTGCGATGAACGAACGATCGTCTTCGAAGCCGTTGTTGTCTTGCCGAGGGCTGTGGAAGGTGTATGGCGTTGGTGCGCGTAGGCTCAGGCTCTCGAAATTTTCTTTCAAACCCTCGGAGAAAGATACCCTGCGCGCAATGGGAGGGGAGGCTGCGGTGTGCGATGCGTCGTTGGATCTCCATCGCGGCGAGATATTAGTTGTGATGGGGCTTTCGGGATCTGGAAAGTCGACGCTGATCCGTTGCCTCTCGCGGTTGGTCGAGCCCTCGTTCGGGACGGTCGTGTTCGAAGAAAAAGATTTCCTTCAAGCCAGCTCTGCCGAGACGATAGCGATTCGCAGGCATCGCATGGGAATGGTCTTTCAGCACTTTGCCCTGTTGCCGCATCGCACGGTGCTGGAAAATGTCGCCTTCCCTTTGGAGATGCAGGGGGTGGGGCGCGAGGAGCGCAGCCGCCGCGCGCGCGAGACGATCGGACTGGTCGGCTTGGCTGCACGCGAGGACTACTATCCGCGTTCGCTCTCCGGCGGACAGCAACAGCGCGTCGGGATCGCGCGCTCGCTCGTCGTTCAGCCCGAGCTGTGGTTTTTGGACGAACCCTTCTCCGCGCTCGATCCGTTGATCCGCCGCGAGATGCAGGACGAATTTCTCAAAATTCAAAGCCGCTTGAAAAAATCGATCCTGTTCGTCACCCACGATTTCGACGAAGCGATCCGCCTCGCCGATCGCATCGTGTTGATGAACGAAGGTCGCATCGTGCAGACGGGCACGCCCGAAGAGATCGTCTTGTCGCCCAAAACAGCCTATGTGCGCGAGTTCACGCGCGACATCGCACGCGAGAAGGTCGTCTCGGTGCGTAGCGTTATGGAGCGAGGGAGCAACAAGGGCAAGGGTGCGAGCGTTTCACAGGATGCCTCGCTGGCAAGTGTCGCCGAGCGTGTCTTGTCGAGCAACACTCCCTGTGCCGTCGTCGATGCTCAGGGTCGCGCGGTCGGCAGCCTTTCGCGCGAGGCTCTGTTGAAAGTGATGTTCGCATGACAAGCCTTGCCGAGACGCGCGCCTCTACTGTGTCGCGTCAGGGGTTCGGTCGAGGAGGCATGTTTTGGCTTTTCTTGCTGGTCGGCGCGAGCAGCATCGTGGGCGTTGTGCAGCTCCTGCCCGCTTGGACGCGCGTTTGGCCGCGCGAAATGGGGTTGCCCTTCATCGATATCATCAACGCCGTCGTCGAGTTTTTGAAGAAAACCCCTTTGCTGTTCGGCATCACCTTCCGCGAGATAACAAGGGGGATTGCGTCTGGCGTGGATGTGCCGTTGGGACTTGTGGAGGGTTTGCTGATCTCGGGCTTTTCTGCGTGGCACCTGCCGCCGCTGCCTTGGACGGCGCTGGTCGGGCTCGTCTTTGTTTTCGGATGGTGGGTGAAGGGAGCGCGACTCGCCCTGCTCGCATCGGGGTGCATCTTCTATATGGCGCTCTTCGGAAAATGGACGCTTTCGTTGGTGACCCTCTCGGTCGTCTTGGTCGCCGCTCCGATCGCGGCGGGATTGGGGCTGGGTATCGGCATCGCGGCTGCTCGCTCAAAGCGCGTCGAGAAGATCGTCTGGCCCTTTCTCAATGTCTTGCAATCCTTGCCACATTTCTCTTACCTGATCCCCGTTGCCATCTTTATCGGTGTCTCGCACAAGGCGGGCGTGATCGCTACGATCTTGTTCGCCTTTCCGCCGATGGCGCGTCTTACGCTCATAGGCTTGCGCGGCGTCTCCAACGAGGTGCGCGAGGCAGGGCTTATGGCAGGATGCAACGCACGACAGATGTTGTGGCGCGTCGAGCTTCCGTCGGCTTTGCAAGCCTTGTTGTTGGGCGTCAATCAGGTCGTCATGCAATGCTTGGCGATGGTCGTGATCTCCTCGTTCATCGGCGCGAGGGGACTGGGTCAGGACTTGCTCTTTCGCCTCCAATCGCTGCGGCTCGGACAGGCGCTCGAGATCGGTGTTGCCATCGTTTTCGTCGCCGTCACTCTGGATCGTTTGAGCATCGCGCTGAGCGAGAAGAAGCCGCGCGAGCGCAAGGTTGTGGGAGCGTTGTGGCGACGTTTTCCTCACTCTAGCGTCGCCATTGTCGTCTTGCTGTTGTCGCTGGTGGGGGCGTGGTTGCATCCCGTCGGACAAACCTTTCCGAAAAGCTGGACTGTCACAACGGCTCCCATGTGGGACAGCTTCGTTGTCTACATCACCGTCCATTGGTTCGATGCGCTCAGTTTTTTCCGCGAGGGATTGTTGATCTATGTGCTGATTCCTGTGCGCAGCACTTTCCAGTGGCTGCCGTGGCCGTTCTATCTTTTTGTCGCTGCCGCTTTGGGCTTTCGGTTGGGAGGCTGGAGGCTAGCGGCAACGGTCTCGTGCTTTATCTTGTTCATCGTGCTTTCAGGATATTGGGCGCGCTCCACGATCACCGCTTACATGGTCTTCGTCTCGCTGCTATGTTGTGCTTTGCTCGGCTTGCCGCTCGGAATTTGGGCGTCGCTCTCGGAAAGACGCACGCGCTCGGTCATGCTGGTCTGCGACAGCTTGCAGACTTTTCCCTCTTTCATCTACCTCATCCCTGTCATCATGCTCTTTCGCGTCGGAGATGTCGCCGCTATCATGGCGGTCGTCATCTACGCGTCGATTCCGATCGTGCGCTACACCATCTTCGGACTGCGCGGCATCTCCCATGAGACCGTCGAAGCAGCGCTCATCTGTGGTGCTACGCCGCGACAGGTTTTGTGGAAGGTGCGCATGCCGCTCGCCTTGCCTGAGATCATGCTCGGGGTCAATCAAACGATCATGTTCGCGCTCTTTATGGTGACGATTGCCGCCTTCATCGGAACGACAGATTTGGGACAGGAGATATTTCGTGCCTTGACCTTCAACGACGCGGGAAAAGGGCTGGTCGTGGGCTTATGCATCGCTTTTATGGGCTTGACCGTCGACAGGCTCGTCGTCGCTTGGTCGGATGCTCGTAAGAAGCAGCTGGGACTCGCTTGAACCTTGTAGGAAGCAACTCCGCTATCGAGCGTCCTCGGCGGGATTCGAACCCACGACCCCAGGATTAGGAATCCTGTGCTCTATCCTGCTGAGCTACGAGGACAAGCGAGCAAAGGCGAGTCTAGCATGGAATCGTCCATAGAATCGGGGTGGCAGTTCTTCATCGATCGCGGCGGAACTTTCACCGATATCGTCGCGCGTCCGCCGCGCTCCAGCCGAATCGTCGCTCCGCTGCCAAGCGAGGTGTCGCGCTTCGGCGACATGCTGACATTGAAGCTGCTCTCTTCGTCGCCACACTACGAAGACGCGGCGCTTGCGGGGATCGCGCGCTTGGCGAGCTTGGTCCAACCGCGAGGCTCTGTCGCCGTTGTGAAGATGGGCACGACCGTTGCGACGAACGCGCTGCTCGAACGCAAGGGCGAGCCGACTTTGTTCGTTGTGGCAGAGGGCTTTCGAGATCTGTTGCTGATCGGCTATCAGACGCGTCCTGATATTTTTGCCCGAAACATTCGCCGTCCGAAACCGCTCTACGATCGAGTTGTGGAAATCAAGACCAGACGCGATGTGCGGGGCTGCTGCTTGAAAGCGCTCGACGAGGCGGAGGTGCGTACAAAGCTGGAACAGGCTTTTCGTGCAGGATTGCGCGCTCTCGCCGTCGCCTTGCCGCACGCGTGCGCGTTTCCGCAAGAGGAGCAGCGGATAGGCGAGCTTGCGCGCGTCTTGGGCTACAAACAAATTTCTCTGAGTTCGGAGGTCTCTCCTTTGGTCAAGGTGGTCTCGCGTGCGGATACGACGGTCTTGGATGCCTACCTTTCGCCCGTCGTGCGCGGCTATGTGGAGCGTTTGGGCGCAAGTTTGTGTGGCACGAAGATTTTCTTCATGCAGTCGAACGGAGGACTGGTCGCAAAAGAACATTTTCGCGGCAAGGACGCAGTACTCTCCGGACCTGCGGGCGGTGTCGTGGGTATGGTGGCAACGGCACGACGCGCGTTCGGCGTATCGAAGTTGCGTCTGATCGGCTTTGACATGGGGGGAACTTCCAGCGATGTCTCGCACTACGACGGCACCTTCGAACGACGTTTCGAAACCGAGATCGACGGGGTCAGGCTTCGAGCGCCCATGCTGAACATCCGTACGATCGCGGCAGGGGGAGGATCTGTGCTGTGTTTCGACGGTCTCAAGTTGCGCGTCGGACCCAAATCAGCGGGAGCAGAGCCCGGTCCCGCCTGCTACGGTCGCGGTGGTCCTCTGACGCTCACCGATTGCAATGTGTTGCTGGGAAGAATTCAAGCGGCTCACTTTCCTCGTCAGTTCGGCGCGAGCGGTACCGATGCGCTCGATAGTGCGGTGGTCGCGCGCAAGTTTCGCGCGCTTGCCCGTGAGGTTTCGCGTGGCGTGGCGCAGGGGGAGCGCTCGGCGGCGGAGGTGGCGGCGGGGTTTGTTTCTATCGCCAACGACAATATGGCGCATGCGATCAGGGAGATTTCCGTAGAACGGGGCTACGAGGTTTCGCGCTACACGCTGCAGAGTTTTGGCGGCGCGAGCGGACAGCATGCCTGCGCGGTTGCCGATCGGCTGGGAATGGAGCGGATTCTGTTTCATCCTTTGGCGGGGTTGCTCTCGGCTTACGGCATGGGGGAGGCTGCGTTGCGCGCGTTGCGCGAGGCGCAGGTATCGAGATTCTTCGGCGAGGATGCGGCGGTGGTGGTCGAGACGGCGTGCGCGCCTTTGGCGGCGGCGGCGCGTGCGCAAGTCGCTTTTCAGATGCTGGGCGGCGAGGCGGTTTCCGTCGTACGCAAGGTGCGCTTGCGCGCGGAGGGTAGCGACAGCAGCCTTGAGGTTGTGGCGAGTTCTGCCTCTGCGATGCGCCGTGCCTACGGGCAAGCCTATCGCCGCGCCTTCGGCTTTCGCGCTGCTCGTAGCGAGCGGTTGGTGATCGATTCTGTTTCGCTTGAGGTTGTCGCAGAAAAGCGTCAAGCGCGGCGTCGTTTTCGTGATCGTGATGGTGGCGTTTCTTCGCACGCGCCGAAAGCTCAGGAAAGCGTTCTGCTCTATGTCGATGGGGTGTGGCGTACTTGTCCTCTGTTTGAGCGTGTTCGGTTGAGGGGTGGCGCGCGCATCGCGGGTCCTGCGCTCGTCACCGAGCCCTCCTCGACGATCGTGTTGGAGGAGGGGTGGGTTGCACGGCTCTGCGAGGAGGGCAACCTTGTCGCCACACGCGTACGGTCTTCTTGCAAAAAACGTACGCGTAACAAAGTACGTACGCTTGACACAGGGCATGGAAGAAAGGCGCAGAAAGGGTTGCAAGCCGATCCCGTGTTGCTGGAGATCACGGGAAACTTGTTTCGTTCGATCGCAGATCAAATGGGCTTGACGCTGCAAAACACGGCACACTCGGTGAATATCAAGGAAAGGCTTGATTTTTCGTGCGCTTTGTTCGACGCGCTCGGCAATCTTGTTGCAAACGCGCCGCACATTCCCGTGCATTTGGGATCGATGAGCGATTCGATCAAGGCGGTTG
>JABAAD010000034.1 GCA_014238935.1 Alphaproteobacteria bacterium | reverse complement strand
TCATGGCTTGCGCACGATCGATATCGAGCCGCCACTCGATGCCGGGCAAGGAGGCGGTGTCCTCAATGTCGATGATGCCTTCGATGGTCTCCAAGTGGTTGCGCAAAATCTGCAAGCTCGGCAAAAGCGCACTGCTTTGCGTTGCACGAATTTCCAAGTGCACGGGTTTTCCTCGCGGCGGACCAGCTTGAGCTATCGAGGGCTCGACATAGATCCCGGCAAGGCGATCCATCTTCTCGCGCAGCTCAGGGATAATGAGAGCCGCCGGTCGTCGTTGCTGCCAGTCTGCGAACTCGACGCGCACGCGACCGATGACATCCTGCGCGCCGCCCTCGTCGCGGGAGGTGTTGAGACCGCTCGACGAAAAAACCGCCGAGATTTCTCCGGTGCGCGCCGCATGCGCAAGAATTTCCTCTTCCACCTGTCGCACGAGATAGTCGCGTTCGTCGACAGAGAGGTTGCCGCGCGCGTGAATAAGAAAGGCGGCGTTGTCGGGTTCGATGTCGGGAAAGAACTCGACCCCTTTGCCGAAAAGACCGTAGGTGAGCCACGATCCCACCAAAACGCCGCAGGCGATCAGCAACACGCGCTTCGGACGCGCGATGACACGATTCATAATGGTCAGATAGAAGGCAGAGTATCCCTTCAGCTTTTGCAAATCGATGAGTAGCGATTCTTTGTTCTTGCTAGCCTTGCCGACATTGCGTCCCTGTTGGTCGGTATCGGCGTGTCGGATGAGAAAGGGCGCGAATCGGCGGTATCCCCAAAAGGCACCTAAGAACAAGCCTACGAAACCGCAGATCTTGGCAAGCGATTCCGCGCCCAAAAAGGCGAAGGGCAGCGAGAAGAGCTTTTGCAACAGCAACGCAGAAACGGCGACGACGAGCACGCGAAACATGGCAGCGAAGTAGATTCCCAAGACGGGCATGAAGAAGAGCGCCATCACGAGGGAAGCAGACAGGACGAAGATGAGCGTAAGGGGCAGGAACTTCATGAACTCGCCGACGATTCCGGGCCAGAAGAGTAGCGGCATGAAGGCTGCGAGCGTCGTCATCGTCGAGGCGATGATGGGCCATGCCATGCGTCGCGCTGCCAACACATAGGCTGCTTTGCGCTCCAATCCTTCTTTGAGTTTGCGCTCGGCGTATCCGCTCACCACGATTGCGCCGTCGACCAGCATGCCGACTGCCATGGTCAGTCCGAAGAGCACGACCATGTTGACGGTGAAGCCCGAGCTGTAGAGCAGCAGGATGGCGGTCAGAAAGGAGCCGGGAATGGTAACTCCGACTAACGTTGCCGCGCGCAAGCCCAAGGCGGCGAGAACGACGATCATGACCAGCAGGACGGCGCTGATGACATTGTTTTGCAAGTCGCTTAGCCTGTCGCGCACATAGACGGAGTTGTCTTGCGAATAGGTGATTTGCACTTCGTCGGCGAAGCGGGTGCGCTCTTTCTCGACGACGGCTTTCGCCTTGTCGACGGTATCGATGATGTTTTCGCCGCTACGTTTGACGAGCTCGATGATGAGCGAGGGGTTGCCGTCGAGACGCGCATAGGAGACATTGTCTTTGAAGGTGCGTCGAATATCGGCGATATCGCCGAGGGTTACGACGGCGTCTCCTTCTGCGATGATGGGCAGCGTTTTCAAGTCTGCGATCGTCTCGATGAGCCCCGGCACTTTGACGGCAAACCTGCCGCGCGAGCTTTCCAGCGCGCCCGCCGCCACCAGCAGATTGGAGCGACGCACGGCGCGCAAAACTTGGTCTGGCGAGATCGCGTAGCTTTCCAACAAGACGGGATCGATCACCATCTCGACGACCTCGTCGCGTTTGCCGCTGATGTCGGCAGAAAGCACTTCAGGCAACGCTTCGATTCCCTGCGACAGGCGTTCGGCGATATGCAACAGCCTGCGCTCTGCGATATCGCCCGAAAGTCCGACCAACAGGATCGGAAAAAGGCTAAAATTGACCTCGTGCACCGAGGGTTCGTCGGCTTCCGAAGGCAGTTGGGAGCGCGCGTCGTCGACCTTCTCGCGCACATCGGAGAGTGCCTTGTCGGAGTCGAATCCTGCGTCGAATTCGAGCACGACACTGCCGCCGCCCTGATAGGCGGTCGCGGTGATCTCTTTGACGCCTTCGATGCTTTCGACCTCCTTTTCTACGGGACGCACCAACAGACGTTCCGAGTCCTCAGGCGAGACGCCGCTGAGGTGCAAAAGCACATAGATCGTCGGAATGTTGACATCGGGCGACGCTTCTTTCGGAATATCGCTGTAGGCGACGAGTCCGGCAACGATGAGCAGGAAGAAGGAACTAATGACCGTGCGTCCGCGCGCAACCCCTGCCTCGACTAAAGTCATGGCTTCCTCGCATCCACAGGGGGTTTCGTCTTCACGGTGTGCTTACGAAGAAGTTTCCGTCTCGACGACGGGTTTCGAGAAGCGCTCGTCTGGCACGCTTTCGACATTCATTCCTTCGGAGACGTTTTCGTGTCCGACCGAGATGACCGAATCTTTATTTTCCAATCCCAAGACCCAAAGTCCTTCCTGTTCTTCTCCTAAGACCTCGACGGGACGAAAACGGACGATTCCCTGTTCGACGACCTTGACGCCCACATCGCCGGCGGCGTCCAGCGAGAGCAGCACTGCGGGGATCAGATGAGCCTTACGCCTCTTGATGGGAAGGCGCACTTGCGCTGTCAAGCCCTCGCGCCAGCGTCCGTTGCGATTGGCGATGACGATTTCGACTTCGAAGGTGCGCGTGCGCGCGTTGCTGGCGGGAGCGATCGTTCCGACCTTGCCGCCGAAGCTTTCTCCTGTCACCAAAGTTCCCGTCACCTTTGCTCCCAGGTGAACGGCGGCGATGTCGCGTTCGGACACGGCGACGCGCACGCTGAGCGGATCGAGGTCGATCAGGCGCGCGATCTCTTTGCCGATCGAGAGGAAGTCGCCGCGCTCGACCTTCAGCGCGGCGAGCGATCCCGAGAAGGGGGCTTTGGGCTCTGCGTTCTCCAAATCGCGGCGGATACGGTCTTCGACCACCCGCGCCCTGTTGAACGCAGAGAGAGCCTGCAAACGGCGTAGCTCCGATCGATAGCCGCCGCGCGCCAAGCTGCCGATCGCGTTATACTCTATCTCCGCCTGCCGCAAGGCGGTGCGCGCTTCTTCCAGCTCCAAGGGTCGAGTGGCGGGGTCGAAGGCGACGACGGCATCGCCCGCCTCGACATATTGTCCGATGTCGAAGAAGGTACGTTCGATCCGCCCCGAAGTCTCGGCGCGAATCACAACCTGCCGCGAGGCTTGCGTCTGACCCGAAAGCTCCAAGGCGGGAAGGTAGACGCGCTCCACGCTCTCGTAGACGCGCACCGAAGGAGGACCTGCGTCGATCAGCGCGCGCGTGCTGCTTCCTGAAAACCCGGGCAATTGCCCTGAGATCATCCACAACAGAAAAGCAGCACCCAAATAGGCGGCAAGACGCGCAGGACGCGGCCAAGTGCGAAAACGTTTGTGGGCGCTGACAAGCTGCTTGTAAATCTTCGTTTTGCCGTAGCGTTTCTTGACGACACGATGCAAACGCTCCGCTCGACGCGCGGCGAAGCGCGGGAAAGGTCGAACCACCTTTTTTTCGACCACCTCCCACCCCTCGTCGACGAAGCGACGCAAGGGCGCGATGCCTTTGACCGCCGTCCGCAAAGCGCGACGCAAAACGGGAGCAGCGCGACCTAAAGACGAGGCAAAGAAAACGAGCAGCGAGGCGAGAAATTTTCCCGCGCGCAGCCCAAACTTGCCGAGCGGCGTAGCAAGACGCGCGGCAAACTCCCGCGCCTTTGTGAAGGAGTCCGCTCTCTTACCCTTTTTGCCCTTCGACGCTCGTTTGGCTTGGCGTGAAGAGGAAGGAGTTGTCCTTTGTCTGCTAGGGGGGGGGGGGGGCGTGCTGCCAAGATTCTATACCTCTGTTGTCATTCTTTGCCTTGATAGATTGCAACGATGCGATCGAGCAAATTTCTCGCCTCTGCGTAGGGTCTTTGGAAGGCGTTGCGTCCGATGATCGAGCCGCTTGCGCCGCCCTCTTTGAGTTCGCGCACTTCTTGCAAGAGGTTGTCGTCTCCCTTCGCGCTACCGCCGGAGAAGACGACGAGCCTCCTTCCGTTGAAACAGCTTTGCACGACATGGCGCACGCGTTCGCTCAGTATACTACGCTCGATCTCGTGCTTTTCGTAGACCTTTTTGGCTTCCGGCAGGAAGATGTGCGCGCTCGGGGGCTTGACCTTGACGATGTGTGCGCCGAGCAAGCAAGCCATGTGCGCTGCGTAGGCGATGATATCGAGCGCGGTTTCGCCTTCTTTGTCGAGCATGCCGCCGCGCGGATAGGACCACACGACGACGGCGAGCCCGACCGATTTTGCGTGTCGAGCGATTTCGCGCAGTTCTTCCATCATGGCGAACTGCTTGTCGGCGGCGGGGTAGATGGTGAAGCCCACGGCGACGCAGCCCAGTCGGAGCGCGTCTTCCACCGAAGCGGTGACCGCTTGGTCTGGGGTGGCAGCAAGCGCGTTCGCCGAGTTGACCTTCAGGATCGTCGGCACTTGTGCCAAATAGCGTTCGGCGGCGCTCTCCAACAGCCCCAAGGGTGCTGCGAGCGCGCTCAAACCTGCGTCGATGGCGAGCTTGTAGAGATAGGCGGGGTCGTAGGCATCGGGATTGACCGCAAAACTGCGCGCAGGACCATGTTCGAAGCCCTGGTCTACGGGCAGGATCACCAGCTTGCCGCTACCGGCAAGCCTGCCGTGCGTCAGCAGGCGCGCGAGGTTTGTGCGCACGCCGATAGAATCGGCTTCGTAGAAGCCGAGAATACTTTTTGTCTCGTCGGTAAAGCGTGTCATCGTTGCTATATCTCCGTCTTCATAGCCTATGCGCGCAGCATTTTCAATGCTAACCTTTTTCATCTGTGCCTGAATCTCCTCCCGCTTCCTCATCCGCGCACGGCGGCGTCGCACTCTCTCCCTTTGCGCCGCGCGTCTTTCCGTCGATGCCTCGCGTTGCGGGTGTCGAGACACGCGCGCTCGCCTGCAGGGCGCGCTATCAAAACAGAGACGACCTGCTACTCGTCTCGCTTGCGGCGGGCAGCGTTTGCGCAGGCGTGTTTACACCTTCCAGCGCCGCGGCTGCCCCTGTGCTGTGGTCGCAGCGCGCCTTGAGCAAGACAGCGCAGACGCGCGCCATTCTGATCAACGCAGGACAGGCGAACGCGCTTACCGGAGCTATGGGCGAGCTGGTGGTCGCACGAACGCGCGACGGGCTGGCGAGGTTGGTGGGAATCGAAAAAGAACAAGTCCTGCTCGCCTCGACCGGCGTGATCGGGGAAGTTCCCGACCTTGCTAAGATCGAGGCGTGCCTTCCTGCGCTGCTCGCAGCCCCTGCCTGCGACTGGCAGCGTGCGGCGCGCGCTTTCTCGACGACGGATTCTTTTCCGAAAGGCGCGAGCGAGACTGCCGACATCGATGGCGTGCGGGTTGTCGTTGCGGGCATCGCCAAAGGAGCGGGCATGGTCGCACCCGACATGGCGACGATGCTCGCCCTTGTCGCGACGGATGCAACGCTCCCCGCGCCGCTGCTGCAGGAGATGCTGCGAACGACGACGGCGCGCACCTTCAACGCCGTCAGCATAGACGGCGACATGTCGACGAACGACACGGTGTTTGCAATAGCGAGCGGTGTGCGAGAGCATAAACCCCTCGTCTCTCTGAGCGACAGGCACGCGGAGGCACTCAGCGCTGCCTTCGCTCGTGTGCTACGCTCGCTCGCGCGACAGATTGCGATGGACGGCGAGGGCATCGGAAAGTTCATCACCCTTTGGACGAAGGGAGCGCGTAGCGAGGAGGAGGGACGGCGCGTCGGCAGAAGCGTCCTCTCCTCGCCGTTGGTAAAGGTCGCGCTTGCCTACGGCGATGCAAACTGGGGACGCATCGCTATGGCGGTCGGCAAGACGGGCGTTCCCGTACAATGGAGCAAAGCCTCGATCGCCTTCGGAGAGCGCGCCGAGCATGTCGTCTTCGCCGAGGGTGAGCCAGTCGCAACAACCCCCGCATCGACAACAGCACTCGCGCGCGTCATGCAAGAGAGACGGATTACGATCACGATCAACTTGGGTGCAAGCAACACCCCCCCCGTCCCCCCCCCCGTAGAGACTTGGGGTTGCGACTTGACGCACGAATACTTGCGTCTCAACGGCGACTATCGCAGCTGACGGGTTCAAGACTGCCCCCTGCTTGGCGCCCCCCCTAACCCTTGTTGTCGCCTGCGCGCTCATCGACCGCGACAACCGCGTCTTGCTCGCCGAACGTCCTAAGGGCAAGAGCATGCCCGACTACTGGGAGTTCCCCGGCGGCAAGGTCGAGGCAGGCGAGACGCCCGAGCAAGCGTTACGGCGCGAGCTCGAAGAAGAGCTTGGCATCCAAACGGAAGACTCCTGCCTTGCCCCCTTCGGCTTCACGAGCCACGCCTACGAGGATTTTCATCTTCTGATGCCCCTCTACCTGTGTCGCGTTTGGCGAGGTTGCCCGCAAGCGCGCGAAGGGCAAACTTTGCGTTGGGTCGCCCCAAAAGCTCTGTCTTCGTTTCTGACATTGCCCGCCGACCGGTTTTTGATCGCCCAGCTGCAGGATTGGCTTTGAGCAGTCGGCTTTGAGCAGTCGGCTTTGAACAACTGGCGTACAGCGCAAGCAGTTGACATACCCCCTTGCCAAGACCATATAAGAAAGAGTATTCTGTTGCGGAGAGATACTTTCTTTCTCACCCTTTACTTACCCTTTCTCTCACTTAATCGGAGGAACTTTCATGTCCGATCCCCAAACGCGCTCGAATGTATGGCAAGGCGCAGCCGCCTCGGTCGATGCGGGCTTGCGCGCCTACATGTTGAGCGTCTACAACCTGATGGCGCTCGCTA
>JABAAD010000033.1 GCA_014238935.1 Alphaproteobacteria bacterium | reverse complement strand
GCACACGAACTCTCCGCCTCTCCGAAACAGCTCTCTCGCTCCCGCGACAGCTTCCCCTGTTGTCGTTGTGGATGTTGTACCCGCAACAGAACGCACGCCGCCGTCTACACATCGGATCCCTGACGCTACAAAAAAAGCTTCCATCCGAAAAAATCAACAAAGACATCGGCGTGCAATCCTAGCACGCCGTTTTTTTGTACCCAATCCAACCAACCTCCAACCTCAACCCAAACAAACCTCCAACCTCAACGCCAACCGAACCCAAACACCCCCTCCAACCGAACTTTTTTTCAACTCACCTCTCACACAAGGAGATCTATCATGACCGCAGCCCCCAGAGGACGAATCTACGAATCCATCCTGGACACCGTCGGAGGAACGCCGCTCGTGCGCGTACCGCGGTGGTCGCAACACCACAAGCTCGAGGCTGACTTGCTCCTGAAACTGGAGTTCTTCAACCCGCTCGCCTCCGTCAAAGATCGAATCGGATACGCCATGATCACCGAAGCCGAAGCGCGCGGCGAGATCACCCCCGGCAAAACGACGCTCGTCGAGCCAACCTCAGGCAACACAGGCATCGGACTCGCCTTCGTCGCCGCCGCTAAAGGTTATCGACTCATTCTCGCCATGCCTGAGAGCATGTCGATCGAACGACGGAAAATTCTCGCCTTCCTCGGCGCAGAACTCGAACTGACCCCCGCCGCAAAAGGCATGAAAGGCGCCATAGCCCATGCCAAAGAGATCGCAGAGCGCGAAAAAGGATTTCTCGTCGGACAATTCGACAATCCCGACAATCCCAAAATCCACCGCGAGACGACCGCCGAAGAGATTTGGCAAGATACCGACGGAAAAGTCGACATCCTCGTCTCAGGCGTGGGAACAGGGGGGACGCTCACAGGCGTCGGCGAAGTGATCAAGCAACGAAAGCCCTCGTTCAAAATCGTCGCCATCGAACCCGAAGACTCGCCCGTCCTGTCCGGAGGAAACCCAGGTCCGCACAAGATACAAGGCATCGGCGCTGGATTCGTTCCCTCGATCCTCAAAACCGAGTTCATCGACGAAATCGTCAAAGTCTCGAACTCGGAGGCTTTCGAAAATGCTCGCGCGCTCGCAAAGCTAGAAGGATTGCCCGGAGGAATTTCTACAGGAGCCGCCGTCTCGGTTGCAACCCAGATCGCAAAACGCAGCGAAAACAAAGGAAAGCAGATCGTCGCCATCATTCCCTCGTTTGCCGAGCGTTATCTCTCGACTGCACTGTTCGATCAGGTCGCTTGATGTTTGAAACTCTCCGCACGATTATGCGAAGCGACCCCGCAGCGCCGAACGCGCTACAAGTGTTGCTGGCATACGCAGGCTTCCACGCGCTCGTGATGCATCGCGTGAGCGCGTTGTTGTGGCGCTGTCGACTGCGGACTTTGCCTTCGTTCCTTTCGTATGTCGCGCGCGCCGTGAGCGGAATCGAGATTCATCCTGCAGCGCGCGTGGGACGACGCGTGTTCATCGATCACGGTATGGGAGTTGTGATCGGCGAGACGGCGGAGGTCGGCGACGATGTGACGCTCTACCACGGCGTGACCTTGGGAGGCAGATCTCCGAAGGGCAGCGAGCGTGGCTCGAAACGTCATCCGACTCTGGAGAGCGGTGTGACGGTGGGGGCGGGCGCTTGTCTGCTGGGCGACATACTCATCGGCGAGAGGGCTGTGATCGGAGCAAACTCGGTCGTCACACGCGATGTGCCGCGCGGTGCGCGTGTCGCGGGAAATCCCGCGCACATCTTGAGGGAGGGCAAGTCCGAGAACGAAGAGAACGAGGCGGAACGAATGTTGGGATGGGGAATTTAGGTCAAGAGCCTCTGTTCTGCTTTCCTATGCTATACTTTGTCCATGTCGTCTTCTATGTCGTTTCCGTTGCGCCACCCTGAGAAACGGCATCGCAACATTGTTGCTCCTGTTCTTCCTCGCCCGCCTTGGATTCGCGCGAAAGCTCCTGTCTCGCAAGGCTATCTTGAGACGAGGTCTATCGCCAGAGCGCACAACCTCGCCACGGTGTGCGAAGAGGCAGCTTGTCCTAATATCGGCGAGTGTTGGGCTAAGGGACACGCGACCTTTTTGATTCTCGGTGCTGTTTGCACGAGGGCTTGCGCCTTCTGCCATGTCGCTACAGGGAAGCCCAAAGGGGTGGATGCCGCCGAGCCGCAACGCATTGCCGATGCGGTGAGGGCTTTGAGCCTTGCGCATGTCGTCGTCACTTCGGTCGACCGCGACGATCTTTCGGACGGAGGGGCAGAGCAATTTCGCAAAACTGTCGCGGCGATACGGGCGACGAGTCCTGAAGCCAGCGTTGAAATACTCACGCCGGATTTTCGTGGCAAAGCAGGAGCGTTGGAGACGGTGTTGCGCTCTCCTCCCGATGTTTTCAACCACAACATCGAGACTGTTCCGCGCCTTTATCCTTCCATCCGCCCTGGCTCGCGTTATTTTACGAGCCTTGCGCTTTTGGAACGTGCCAAGCGTCGGGATGCTGCTCTTTTCACGAAATCGGGGTTGATGGTCGGGCTTGGCGAAAGCGACGAGGAAGTTTTTCAAGTGATGGACGACCTTAGAGCAGCGGGAGTTGATTTTCTGACGATCGGGCAATACTTGCGTCCGACCTCGCAACACGCAGCCCTGCGTCGCTATGTCTCGCCGCAAGAGTTTGCACGCATTCGAGAGGTCGCCAAAGGCAAGGGGTTTTTGCTTGTTGCTGCCTCTCCTATGACGCGCTCTTCGTATCATGCGGGAGAGGATTTTGCTACTTTGCGCGACGCTCGAATGGCGCAGATTGGAACGGCGTAGGAGTAGAGAAATTGACTCTCAAGTTTTGCGCATAGGGAGTGCTGTTTTGTGGACGCGCATTAACGCCTCTGTTAATTTTCTACAAAGGGGGAAAGCGAGTCTTAAAACAAACCTCATAACCTCCCCTCACAGAAAAAACATTCTTTCCGCAGTAGAGTGCGCGTCAATGATGATGGGCACGCCATAAGAATTCACAATCCCCCTTTGCGTTTAATCCCTTTGCGTTCAATCCCTTTGGCGTTGCAAGAAGGCAGGCAAGCCTATGGGTTTGTCGTCGCCGTGGTTTGCCGTCGCCGCCTCGCGGACAGTCTCCAGCGGTAACGATCCCGTCTCGCTCCCCTCGCGCGGCAAGTAGAGAGGGCGCGACGAGGGAAGCTCAGGTCCCCCCAAGCCCATGAAACCTTTCAGAGCTTCCACGACGCTTTGAGCAACGCCGACATTTCTTTCGACCTTGCCGTTACCCGTCGCTCCGCCAGAACTGCCGTTCGATCCTCCTGCTTCGAGGGTATGCTCGCCTTCGCGGGTGTTGGAACGCGAACGAACGTTTCGCACGCCGCCGGACGAAGTGGCAGCGGCGGAGGACGCAGCAGCTTTTGTCGTCGCCATACTGTCGCGCAGAGCGGAACGAAACGCATCGCGCCCCGCGTTTGTTTTGCCGTCTGTCGCTGGGAAGGGCGCGTTTGTTACGCTGTTTGTTGCGTTGTTTGTTGCGCCGTTGGAGGTTGCAGCGGCGCGCGGTGTCGTCTCTGATTCTGCAACGCCTTCGGAGGAGTGGTTTGCCACAGGAGATGCCGTCGACATTCCCTGCTCTTCCGCCTCGCGTCTTCGAGAGCGTTGGTGCGTGTCGTACCACATCGCCGCCTTGTCGTTGCGTGTCTCGAAGCGAGCGTCTTCTGCGTCGTCGGGGCTTGTCCTTGCGGAGTCGGGATTTTCTATGCCTGTTGCGACGACGGAGACACGCAGTCTTCCGGTCAGGGATTCGTCTTTGGAATATCCGAAGGCGACGGAAGGTTCTCCTTCGACGGAATCGCCGATTCGATCGACGATCTCCTGCACTTCGAAGAGTTTCAGATCTTCGGAGCCCACGACATGGATCAGGAGCTTTTGCGCAGTGGCGATGTCGACCTTTTCCAATAGAGGATTCAAGACGACAGCCTCTGCGGCGCGCTCGGCGCGATCCTCGCCCTCCGCCTCGACGGTGGAAATGAGCGCGCGTCCGCCGCGCTCCATCACAGAGCGTACATCGGCAAAGTCGCGGTTGATAATACCAGGACGAGTCACCAAGTCGGTGATGCTGCGTACGCTGGACGCCAAGACCTCGTCGGCGGTTTCGAAAGCCTCCTGCATCTTCGTGCTGTCAGAGGAGATGCAAAACAGGTTTTGGTTGTTGATAACCGACAAGGTGTCGACGATCGCCTCCAACTCGGCAACCCCATGGTCTGCGACCTGACGGCGCTGCTTGCCCTCGAAGGCGAAAGGAGTGGTGATCACGGCGACGGTGAGAATTCCTAACTCCTTGGCAAGTTTGGCGATCACAGGGCCTGAGCCCGTTCCCGTGCCGCCGCCCATGCCCGCTGCCAAGAAGACCATTTGCGCGCCTTGTAAATAGGCGCGAATCTCGTCCGAACTCTCCTCGGCGGCTTTTTGTCCCAAGGCGGGAGAACAGCCCGCTCCCATGCCTTGGGTCGATTCTTCGCCCAGTTGCAAACGCTGCTCGCAGCGCGATTGCAGCAAGGCTTGCGCGTCGGTGTTGCAGATCAAAAAATCTACGCCGCTCATGCCCGCCGCCAGCATGTTGCCTACGGCATTGCCGCCGGCTCCACCGACACCGATGACCTTGATGCAGGGTAGATTTTCCTCTACCGAGCGACCGGGAATGGATAAGTTTTTAAGCATGGGAGGTCTCCTCTTCTTGCTGAGATGAAACAGAATCGCGCGTATCCTCGCGCGACGAAAATATCTTCAAACGCCGCGACCAAGGCGGCTTCGAAGAAAGGGTTGCAGATGCACGCATCAAGCCGCCGCGCGTCAAGACGCACAAGCAGGCGAGAGCAGCAGAGGCGGCGATCTTGTCGCCAAACGCGCATGGCGAATCTCTTGTTGTGATCGGGGTTGTGAGCTTCGCGTCCAAGTAGGGATACGGGAAGACGCAGCGCGTCAAAAGGTGGCTTGCCAATACATGGCTGCCTGCGACCAACGAGCCCCCGCCCGTAGCATAGACGGGGGCATCGCACGAAAAGTGCGGCGTGCAACACTCCAAGAAGCGCGCTACCTCTCTGAAGAGAGAGCCATACGCAGAGGCGAGAATGCGCGTCGCTCCCTTTTGCGATACCGCTTGCGTCGTTGCGCCCAGCAGGGACGATCGTTTGTCCTTGTTCGAGAAGGTGTCTTTTCGAGGAAAGCGTCGTTCCGACAAGGCAGCGTCGCCAGACCCCGAAGAGGGAGACAGCAGGCTGTCTAAGAAGCTGTTCGAAAGTACGAGGTTGCGTTGTAGGGCTGCCGCGCGCGCGTGCGTGAGCGCGAAGGATTCCGCAAGCGCCGTGGTGATCGAGGCTGTAGCGAACGCCCAGCTGCGGCAGGCGCACGGCACGCCTGCTGCAAAAACGGCAACGCCCGTCGCGTGCGATCCTATGTCGAGGATGACGAAGTCTTGCTCGTTTGTGCGCGGCGTTACTCCGACCTCTGCTCTTGTTCCTGCCTGTGTTTCTTCGGCGGTGAGCGCGCGGTTCCGCACAAGCAACGATTGTCCCAGGGCTACGGCGGGAGAGACGAAACCTGCAATCGACACGCCTGCATACGAGGCAAGGCGCGTATAAAACTGCCAACGCCGCTTGGACATCGCGTAGAACGAGAGCGGACGTTTGTTGCGATCAGTGGCGACGGCGTTGACGAAGATCGTCTCTCGAGGGCTTTTTTCTTGCTCGTCTTCCCGTGCAAAGGGTGCGCGCTGCTCGCGGTGCGGATCGTTTGGCAAATCGTCCTTGTAACCTTGCTCTTGCGAGGAGGGAACGAGTTTCAAACTCGGCTCGTTTGCAAGCAGAAAGACCCTGCGCAGGCGCGTGCGCGTCATCGCCTCGGCGCGTTTGCGCGCGCGTAGGAAAGCCTCAGCCCGCGCGATCTCGGCGTCGCCCGCCAGTTTTTTCGCCTCGACGGGCTCGACGACGCAGCAGCGCACGGAGAAGTTGCGCTCGACAGAGTTCGTGCTTCCGTCTTGCTTTGGCACGACGAGCGCGACCTTGCTACAGCCCACATCGACGAGGGCGAAGTTGGCAAAGCTGTTCATCTTCCCCTCATCTTCCCCTCCGCATTTTTGCGACTACTTTCTCTGCGTCTGCAGAGAGCGCACGGATGCTGGCACGGTCTTCGCCTCGCAGGTCGATCAACAAGGGCGGAGCAGCCAAGATTCCGTAGTGGCGTTCCAAACGCAAAAGCTGGACGACATTGCGCACCAAGGGGTCGCGCGAAAGGTATACCTTCGTGCCGCTGCGTAGCGTGAGCTGCCAAGTCGCGTGATCGCTCAGGTGTGCTTGGCGAATGTGCGCGCTGAGTTCCGGCCAGTGAGCCATGATCTGCAACAGCTCTTCCAAACGCGCGGGCGCCTCCTTGCCGGAGAGGTGCAACAATCCTTCGAAAGGCGTAAATCCTCCCGTCTCGATGGGTATACCGTCGCGGCTGAGGGCGACGAGGTTCTCTCCGTCCTGCCACAGCGCCGCAGGGTTATGCTCGCGCACCGAGACGATCACAAGCCCAGACCAATAACGTTGCACACGCGCATCCGCGACCCAGCGCAGCGCGTGCAAGCGTTCGCGTACCTTGCGCGGAGAAAAGGAGAAAAGGCTCTCTCCGACTTCGAGTCCTGTCGTTGCAAAAAGCTCAAGCTTGTCGCTGCGTGTGCGGTCGTAAAGTCGCACTTCGCGCACGACCAAGCCCAAATGTTCGCTCAAACGTTCGACGACGACACGCCCAAGGTGCTGGCGCGTGGTCTCCCACCCGACAAGGGCGAGCAAAACCGAAAAGCCCAGCCCGAAACAAGCGCACAGCAGCAGTACGACGCGCTTCACGAAACTTGCTCCCTTTCTTCTTCTGCGTGTCGGCGTGCGTCCAAGACGAGCGTCTCGGT
>JABAAD010000032.1 GCA_014238935.1 Alphaproteobacteria bacterium | reverse complement strand
TTGTTGTGCCAGTCGCTGGCAGACCAGCTCTGCGAGGCGGGCGACTATCGCGTCGATATTGCACACAGTGCCGAGGAGGGATTGCGTGCGCTCACGGACAAGCCCGTCGATGCCGTGTTGTTGGATGTCGGACTTCCCGACATGGACGGCAGGCAAGCGTGCCAGCAAATTCGCAAGCAGGGCTTCCACATGCCCGTGCTGATGCTGACCGCGCACGACGAGGAGCAAGATATCGTCGGCGGCTTCGATTCGGGAGCGACCGACTACATCACCAAACCCTTCCGTTTCCGCGAACTTCTGGTACGCCTGAGGACCCACCTGAAGATTCACGAAAAACACGAGGACACCGAATACCGAATCGGACGCTTTCGCTTCCAGCCCAACGCGCGTTGTTTGGTCGATACGAACGATCCGAAGGACAAGACTCCGCTGACCGACAAGGAAGCCTCCATATTGAAGCTGCTGTATCGCTCGCGCAACAAGCCCATCTCGCGTGCCGTCATGCTGAAAGAGGTGTGGGGCTACGGCAAGGGAATCTCGACGCACACCTTGGAGACGCATATCTATCGTTTGCGCAAAAAGCTGGAGACGAACATCGACGAACCTTCGGTGCTGCTCACCGAGCTCGGGGGCTATCGCCTCGACTTGAACGCACGCTCCAAAAGGGACGAACCTTGAGGAACGAGACTTCTTGAAAGCTCTGCTCTCCGACCTGTGGTCCCTCGTGCTGCCCGCAGCCTTGTCGCTGTGCGCAACATTGACGCTGCTCTCCCTGCTTGCAGAAAGAATCGCCCGACGGCGCACGAGCAAGGCGAGATCGCCCTCAGCGACACCTTTGCGCTCGACTTGGAACGTGTCCTTCGCGCTGCCGCTTGCCCCCGTCCTGCTGCTGCTTGCGCTGTGGCTCTCGCCGCAGACGGTGGCGACGACCGCAACCCTGCTCACGCGACAATCGCCCGATGCCTTGCGCCTGCTCTTCCTCTTCGCTCCCATCGCCTTATTCTTCCTGTGGTGCGAAGCCTGTAGTGTTGCAAGGATAGGCGCAAGGACAGCTGACAAAAGAACAGCTGGCGAGACGACAAGCCCGACAACGCCGCTAGAGCGGATTGCCGTGCGTGTCTTTGGTGTACGCGACTTAAATGTGCGCGATTTGGGCGATCCACAACCGCTTGAGGGTAGCCTCGCCTACGCTATGGCGCGAGGATGCACGATATTGTTTGCGCTCTGTTGCCTGCTCTCGTTGCTGCTCGACCTCGTGCCGACGCTCGCGCATCTGTATTGGAGCCAAGCCGCGCGCATCAGCTTGCACTTCTTCTCACCAACGACACCGAGCAACATCGTCAGCGGGTTCGGCGTGGGGATGATCCTTGCTCTCGTACTGCCGCAGTTTTTTCCGCAACCCAACAAGCTGATCGCGCGGATGTTGCTGCTGCTGTTGCCGTGCGTGCTGCTGTTCTACGGCGCGCTGTGCCTCGTTGCCGCCCGACAAGCGAGCGACGCTTCGAACATCGTCTCCTTGCCCGTCGCAACAGGGAGCGCGCTCAACGCCGACACGCTGCTTGCAACGCTCGGCGTTTTTCGTCCCGCCTTCGGATGGCTCGCCCTGCTCTGCTGCCTCCCTTATGTTGTTGCCAAACCCAAAGCAACGCGCAGCGCGGCGACGGCTCTCTCGCTTTTGCTCGCCTTCGCCTGCCTGCTCGGCTTCGTCGGCTTGACGGCAGCCCCCATCGTTTCAAGCAACGCGTGGCTGCTCGGCGAGCAGGGCTTGAACCCCTTACGCACAGCTTTCAACTCGGGCTACCCGAAAGACGGGTGGTTGATCGAAGCCAGCTTTGCCGCCCTCAGCGCAACGACACTGCTCGCTCTCTCGGCGCTCGTGCGCGCCGCCTTGACGCTCTTACGCAAAAACGCGGAGTCGAATACCCTTCTGCTGCTGATGCTCGCAACGATATTCGGCATGCTGTCGAGCGGCAGCAAAGGGGGAGGCGAGCATTGGCAAACGGGGCTTCTCTTCATTCTGCAGCACACGCAAAAAATCGGACAGCTCGCTCAAGGCGTTGCCACCCTCCTCTTCCTAGCTGCCTTGTGCACGCTCGCGCTCCGCTCGCTCACGACACTGCGACGATGACGCGCGCTACAACCGATTCTTTGTTGGCGGAGGGTGCGCCGCATACGCAAGGAGGCAGCCCTCCAAGCTCTAGCAACCCCATTAACTCTGGCGACAACAATCCTCTGACGGTGAGCGAGGTCTCGCGTGAGTTGAAAGAGCATGTGGAAGATCGTTTTTCCAACCTCAGCGTTCGCGGCGAAATTTCAGGGGTGAAGGTGTCTCGTCTAGGACACATCTACTTCACGCTGAAAGACGAGAAGGCAGCGTTGGACGCTGTTTGTTGGAAGGGCAGGGCGCAACGGCTGAAGCACAAACCCGAAGAAGGATTGGAAGTTGTCGTGCGCGGCGCGCTCACGACCTTTCCTTCGCGCTCGCGCTATCAGATGGTGGTCGAAGCGCTGGAGCCCGCCGGCACGGGCGCGCTGTTGCAGCTGTTGGAGCGACGCAAGAAAAAACTTGCTAGCGAGGGTTTGTTTGCAACAGAGCGCAAACGCAAGTTGCCGCTGTTGGCGAGGCGCATCGCGGTGTTCACCTCGGAGCAGGGAGCGGTATGGCACGACATTCGTCAGCGATTGGGACAACGTTGTCCTGTCAACATCGTGCTTTTTCCTGTCGCTGTGCAGGGACGCGAGGCGGAGGGAAGCCTGCTTCAAGCCTTCGCGCTTTTGCGAGAGGCTTTGGCAAGCAAAGAGCTCGGAGATTTGGATGTCGTCATCGTTGCGCGCGGCGGAGGTTCGATCGAGGACTTGTGGGTTTTCAACGAGGAATCGATCGTGCGCGCTGCCGTCGGCTGTCCGTTGCCCGTCGTCTCTGCGATTGGTCACGAGAGCGACACTTGTCTGCTCGATCTTGCGGCTGATCTGCGCGCAGCGACTCCGACGGCGGCGGTCGAGCTCGTCGTGCCGCAAAGGAGCGTCTTGCAAGACACCATCCTTGCCTACAGCGAACGCACGCGCCGTGTCGTCGAACGTTGCCTTGAAAAATTGCAGAGCAATCTGCAAACGACAAGCCTCGCCCTGCCGCGTGCGCTGCAGACGCGCGCAACGCAGGCGCGCGAGCGGTTACAGCATTCTGCGCTCACTCTGCGCCACGCCTTCGGCAGTTTTGCGCGAGACTTGAGAACACGTTTGACGCGACAAAGGCTTTCGGCGCGCTGGCTCGTCGATGCGCTCTTGCGTGCGCGCGCGCGGCTTGACGAACAGGAAAAGCGGCGGCAACGCGCGCTCGCCACACGGATGGCTCTTGCTCAAGAGCGGTTGCTGCGTAACCGACGCCTTTTGGAATCTCTCTCCTTCCGACGCGTGTTAGAGCGTGGCTACGCCATCGTGCGCGACGGCAAACGCATCGTGCGCTCGGCGTGCGAATTGCCTGAGGGCAGGAGATTTGATACGCTGTTTGCAGACCGTTCCATTCTTTCGGCTCGCGCTTGCGAGATCGTAAGACCGCCCTCGCCGACAATATCTCGCGGGCGAGATTGCGAGGCTCCGTCTTCGAAGCGTGCGCCCGCAACACCCTCGTCAACACCTCTGGGGCAAGAATATTTGAAGCTGTGATGCGTTCGTTTCTTCTGCTCGCCGTCCTTTTTCTGCTGGCTCCCGCAGCTGACGCGCAGCATGCGGAGCACTTTACGGCGCAGACGAAGAATCTCGGTGCGCTTGTGCTGAAAGGATACTTTGTCCAAGGCGGCGTGGTGATGGGGCGCTCAAACAAGCTGAAAGCCATGAGTTTGGAGGAAAGCGAGGTGCCACTGGGAGCGAAGGGAGAGTTCGTCTTCGGCTTTGCGCGCGACGAGAAAAGCGCGCTCGTCTTGACCGTCGTCTACAAGGACGGAAAGTTTGAAAGCCACACCTTGGATGTGGCGAAGCGTCGCTACGACATCCAGCGTATCGACGGCTTGCCATCGAAGCAGGTGACCCCGCCTCCTGAAGTTTTTGCGCGCATCAAGCGCGACAACGCCAAGATCGGCGAGGCGCGGCGTGCGCTGGGCGACTGGCAGGACTTTGCAAGCGTGTGGATATGGCCTGCGCGCGGTCGCATCAGCGGTGTCTATGGCTCGCAGCGTATTCTCAACGGCAAGCCTCGTCGTCCGCATTTTGGCGTCGACATCGCAGCTGCGACAGGCACGCCCGTCGTTGCGCCGGCAGGCGGGCTCGTTCGGCTTGCGGAAGCAGACCTCTACTTCAGCGGCGGGACGATCATCATCGATCACGGACAGGGCTTGCAATCGACCTTCCTGCACATGGACAGCGTCGAGGTTGCGCCACGACAGCGCGTCTTGCAAGGAGAGCGGATCGGCTCCATCGGCGCGACAGGACGGGTTACAGGCGCGCACCTCGATTGGCGTGTCAATTGGTTCGCTCGCAAGCTGGACGCGCAGTTCCTGCTGCCGCGCGCGATCGTCGCAACGCCGCAGTAGGAAGTATTGTTGTCTGCCTCTTTTGTTCGAAGCGACTCTTCGCTCATCGATCCTTCGCTCAGCGATCTTGCGCTCGACGGGAAAGGAGGCGTGCGTCACGCCTTCTTCGATCGGACGGCGGCGACAGACGACGGGGAGGCGTTGCAAGAGACAGCGCGAAGGACGCTTGGCGTTGCGCGTGCTGTCAGCGTAAAGCAGGTGCATTCGGCGCGAGCGTTCGTCGTTCGTCAAACGAGCGACCTTTGGGACGGCTCAAGTCCTCTGCCTGAGGCGGACGCGCTCGTCTCTTGCGTGCCTAGTCTTTTGCTGTGCGTCTATACGGCGGATTGCGCGCCCGTATTGTTGTTCGATCCTGAAGCGCGCGTATGCGCTGCTTTGCACGCGGGGTGGCGCGGTGCGTTCAAGGGCATCGTCCAAGAGACCGTACGCTCTATGCGTACGTTGGGTGCGCAAGAAAAGCGTACGCTCGCTGTCGTCGGTCCTACGATTGGGGTTGCCTCGTATCCTGTCGGCAAGGAGTTTCGGAAATTTTTTTTGAAGCAGAGCGTAGCGAACAGCAAATTTTTTGTATGGGAGGGGGAGCAGTGGCATTTCGATTTGCCTTCTTATGTGCAGGATTGTTTGTGGGGTTGTGGAATTAGGCGTGTGCGGCGTTTGGGGGTTGACACTTTTTCTGATCGTCGATTTTTCAGTCACCGCAGGGCGTGTCGGGAGGGAGCGCAGGAGAGAGGTAGGAATCTTGCCTGCATCGCCTTGGAGGATTAGACGGAATAGACGGAATTGTTTGCGTAGCAATGCGCGACGACCTTTTAAGAAGCACCAGCGCGAGCGCAACAAATACGCCACATACCGCACCTCTAGGTTGTTTGCGCGTTTCTGCGAAACGCGCCTGAGTCGTTAAGAACCACGTCCTCGCAAGCCTTCGGCTTACGAGGACGTGGAAAGCGCGCAAAGCGCGCCCGCTGACGCGGAGTCTTTTGCAGGGGGACTGCGTCCCCCCACACCCCCCCGCGTGCTACGCACGCGTCGTTTAGCAGTCGACAAGCGGCGTTTCGCTCAAAGGCTGCAGCACTCCGTAACCATGCCGTCGCAACAAAACCTCAATCTCATCCAACAACGCACAACAAGCCCCCCCCTCCCGCGCCTCCGCACGCAACACAAGCGCAGCCTCCGTGTTCGAAGCGCGCAACAGCCACCAACCACCGTCCGTACGCTCGACACGTACGCCATCAAGCGTACAGAGACTGTACGTCTTATCCTTCTCCTTCTTTTTCACCCTCGCCGCGAGCTCCGCTTGAATGTCTGCAACCAACGAAAACTTACGACTCTCCTCAACAGGCAGACGCAACTCAACGCTGGAAACGCTGGGCGGAAGTACTTCGAGAGCACGCTCGATAGAAAAGTTTGAACGCAACATAGCGCAAAGACGCACGGCAGCGTACAGCGCGTCGTCGTAGCCCTCGTAACGATCGTTGAAAAAAAGGTGTCCGCTCACCTCGCCCGCCATGCACGCGCGCGTTGCTGCCAACGCCCGCTTGATGTGCGCGTGTCCCGTCTGTACAAGCTTCGTCCTGCCGCCCAAACGCTCGATGGCGTTGAGAATGTGCGGCGAGGTTTTGATGTCGCAGAGAATAAGCGGAGCAGAATCTCGCGTCTGCTTGATGTTGTTTTGCAAAGCATAATTCTGCAAAATGTCTGTTGCGAACAAAAGCAGCAGTCGATCGCCGCTGATGCGCCTGCCTTGCGAGGTGAGGACGACGAGGCGGTCTGCGTCGCCATCGAAAGCAAGTCCGACCTGCGCCTTGTTTCGCAACACCTCCTCTCGCAGCTTGTCGAGCGCGTGCGGCTCGGTCGGATCGGGAGAACGCGCCGAGAAAGAACCGTCGAGACTGGCGAAGAGAAGGCGATGCTCTCCGCGCAAACGCGCCACAAGATCCTCGGCGATGACAGAACCCGCGCCACTCCCCATGTCCCACACGCTCGAGAGCGTGCCGCCTTCGCTGCGAGCGTCTTCTTCCAACAAACGCGCCGTGTAAGCCTCGCGCAACGCACGATGGTGCGGCGTGTCCTCGTTTTGCAAAGGCAGGGACGACGAGGACGACGACAACTGCGGAGCGGTTGCCAATCTCCCTGCCAAATCTTGCAAGTCCTGTCCGAAGAAGGGTTTCCCTTCGCGCACGAGCTTGAAGCCGTTGTGCTGCGGGGGATTGTGCGAACCCGTGACCATGACAGCGCCGACAACTTTTCCGACAACTTCGTTTGCAACTTTTTCTACCGAAGGAATTTTGCCTCGACGGGCTTCGGCGAAGTAGAGAGCGGGGGTGGGAAGGATGCCGAGGTCGATTCCTGTAACGCCGCCTTGTCGCAAGCCTAGTAGCAAGGCTTGGCTCAAGGCGGGAGAGCTGGCGCGTCCGTCGCGCGCAACGAGGATTTGACTTTCAAAGCCCTTCCCCCAGCACTCGGCGAGCGTGCTTCCGAGCGCGAAGGCATCTTGTGGATGTAGCGTTTTTTGCCACTCCCCTCGAATGTCGTAGGCGCGGAGAATGCTTGTATCGAAGTTGTGAGCCTTCTTGCTCAAGGATCGTTGCCTTTGCTTCCGTCCTCTTGCAAGGCGCGAACAGTTTCCCTCCAATGGGGTTCGGAGCCCTTGTTTTTCTCGCTTGCGATGGCAACATT
>JABAAD010000031.1 GCA_014238935.1 Alphaproteobacteria bacterium | reverse complement strand
ATGTGGCAGGCGAAAGCGATACGATCGATTTCCTGCGCTCCTTCGGCAACGGCTTTATTTTCACGACCGCGCTACCGCCCGTCTTGATCGCGGGTGCACGCGCTGCCGTCAAGATCGTACGCGATGCCGAAGATCTCAGAGCGCGTCAGCAGAAGAATGTGCGCCTGTTGAAACAGCGTCTGCGTGCGAAAGCTATTCCTTTCATCGACAGCGCAAGCCATATCGTGCCTGTCATGATCGGGGACGCGTCCTTGTGCCGCAAGGTTTCGGACGCGTTGCTCGAAGACTACGGACTCTACATGCAGCCCATCAACTATCCCACTGTGCCGCGCGGCAGCGAACGCCTGCGCCTCACGCCCTCGCCCTTACACGACGAAGGTCCGATCGAGACGCTGGTAGCAGCCTTCGATGAGTTGTGGACGCGCTTCCGCCTTCACAAAGATTAACCCGTTTTTTGCAACCCCTATCAAAGAAAGGATTTCTCCAAAGGATTTTTCTATGTCTTCCTCTTCCTCTCCCGTCACCGACAAAGATGCCGAAGATGCCGTGCGCGTCTTGTTACGCTTTGCGGGCGACGACCCCACACGCGAGGGCTTGCAAGAGACTCCGAAGCGAGTCGTGCGAGCGTTCAAGGAGTATTTTAAAGGTTACCGTGAACATCCCGAAGACTATTTGAATCGCTTCTTCCGCGAGACCGAGAACTACAAGGACATGGTTTTGCTACGCAACATTACCTTCGCCTCGCACTGCGAGCATCACATGGCTCCGATGACGGGAGTTGTCCACATCGCCTACTTGCCCGACAGGCGCGTCGTTGGCATTTCCAAGTTGGTGCGTCTGACCGACATGTTTGCGCGCAGGCTGCAGATTCAAGAGAAGTTCACGGCGCAGATATCGAACACGTTGGAGGAAGCGTTGCAACCCCGAGGCACCGCCGTGTTCGTCGAGGCGACCCATCACTGCATGACGACGCGCGGCGTGGAGCAGGCGAATGTCGTCATGGTGACGAGTCGCTACAGCGGCGCTTTTGCCTGCGAAAACGACCGAGCGTTGCAGAACGAGTTTTTGCGCGCCATCGGAAAATAAGTCTGCGGCAAAGTTGTCTGCGGCAAAGTTGTCTGCGTCGAGTTTGGAGACTTTGTGCCTGTTCTCTTCTGTTTCGGACTGGGCTACAGCGGTGCACGCGTTGCGCGCCGTGCGCATGAGGCGGGCTTTCGTGTCGTCGGCACTTCGCGGAAGAGCCATGCGGGGTTGAGGGTTCTCTCTTTCGAGGACGAGGAAGGCGTTCGGCGTGCGCTTGGTGAGACGACCTGCCTCGTCAGCTTTGTGCCTCCTGACGACGAGGGATGCGATCCGGTACTTGCGCGCTATCAAGGGGCGATGCGCCGTATTCCTTGGCTCTGCTATTGTTCGAGCCTTTCGGTTTATGGCGACCATGGGGGTGCTTGCATCGATGAGGGGACGCCACCTGCTCTACCCTTGAGTCGACGCGGCGAGAGGAGGCTGAGCGCTGAGCGGAGCTGGCAGAAGTTTGCCGAAAAGGGAGGAGCGAGCGTTTGTCTGTTGCGTATCGCCGGTATCTACGGCGAGGGTCGGAACGCGCTCCTGCGCTTGCGGGATGGGGGGGAAAGACCTGTTGTGCGCAGCGAGGGAGTTTTCAACCGCATTCATGTCGAGGATTTGGTTGGTGCTATTTTGTGCGCTGCTTCGATGCGTGCTACGGGAATTTTCAACATTTGTGACGACATGCCTGCTCCGTCGCACGAGCCCTTGGAGTATGCGGCGGAGTTGTTGGGGTGTCCTGCGCCTGCTTTCGTTTCGCGCGAGCGTGCGCGGGAGCAGGGGTTGTTGTCGGAGATGGCGTTGAGTTTCCACCTTGAGCATAAGCGTGCGAGCAACGAGAGGATGAAGCGGGAGTTGGGGGTATGTTTGCGATACCCAGACTATCGGCGGGGGCTGGAGGCTTTGGCGCGCGAATAATTGACGGGCTTGTTAGGAATAAAAAGACGTTGCTTTATGGACGCTTACATATTTGTTGCGCGCACCTCTGTTGCGCGCGCGCGTGCTCTTTAAAAAGCACAAGCGCGAGCGCAACAGACACGCCCTGCCGCGTTGCTAGGTCGTAGCGCGTCTCGTAGAGACGCGCTTAAAGTAGGAAAGAAGCTGCGTGCAAGCATAACCCTTCGGGTTATGCCTGCACGCAGAAAGCGCTGACGCGCTCCGCTGACGCGGGGTCTTTTGCGGGGGGACTGCGTCCCCCCACTCCCCCCATGCGCAAGCCTTCGGCTTGCGAGGGTACAAAAAGCACTAACGCCTTTTCATCCACGAAAATTCCGTTCCCTACTCGCAGAGTAACAATCGCGCGAATCGCTCCGCCATCGCACGCGGCAAGTCGTCCGCACGCAGCGTTCGCGCATGCGTCCTCTCCAACTCGCGCCCCGCCTGAGCGTGCAACCACACCGCCGCACTGGCTGCAAGAAAAGCATCCTCCTCCTCTGCCAAAAATCCCGCGATAAACCCCGCCAACACATCGCCACTGCCAGCAGTCGCAAGACACGGCGAGCTCTCGACAAGCACCGAAAGCCTGCCGTCAGGACTCGCAACTAGCGTATCGCCTCCCTTGACAACAACAACCGCACCCGCAAGACGAGCCGCAAGACGCGCACGCACGAAAGGATTCGTCTCGTCCAACAAGGCTTGGTCGTAGGCAAACAAGTCTCGAAACTCGTCGTCGTGCGGAGTCAACACAACAGGGCTTTGAAGTGAGGAAAATATATCGGGCGAGCCAGAGCCAAACCGCCCCATCGCACGCAACGCTCCTGCGTCAAGAACAAGCCGACACCGTGAGGCTGTCAAAGCACGCACGACGCTCAAGGTCTGCTCGCTCGGCGGCGCACCGAACCCATAGGCAAAAGCTGTCCTCTCTCGCCGTCCTTGCACGGCATCGAGAATCGCTTCCTGCAAACTTCTGCCGTCCTCGATAACGCTCGCGGGCAACCCCGAAAGAACAGGGGGAAGGGGGGTTGTCTGGTCGTTGAGAAGGCGCACAAGCCCAACCCCGCTGCGCGTTGCTCCCTCGACGGCAAGCGCGGCTGCACCCGCCATCTGCGAGCGCACGACAACAACCGAGCCGCGTCGATGCTTGTGCGTCTGCAAAGGCAAGGGCTGGCAAAATGCAGCGTGCGCAAACAAAGCAGGTTCGTTTTCAAAGATGTCAGTATTCGGGCAGTCCTCCTCGTTAAATCCTATGTCCTCGCACACAATCTCGCCGCACAAAGCGCGCGACGGCAACAAAACATGCGCCGGCTTTTTGCGGAAAAAGCACAGCGTCAGATCGGCAGCGACAACTCCCCCTTCCTCCACGCAAGGAGAGTCGGAAAACAATCCGCTCGGCAGATCTACGGCAAGGACTGCCGCGCTTCCGTCTCCGTGCGCCTTCGCAAACCGCCTTGCGACACTCTGCTCCATGCCCTCCAAAGGACGGGTCAGTCCGATTCCGACCATGGCATCGATCAACAAGATTTTTTCTCCCGCCGCCGCGCCTTCGATGCACGCATCCAGCTCATCGATCCCGATGCGCGTCAGCAGGCAAAGTTTGCATGCACGCACGGCATCGAGTCCTCGACTTTCTCCCAACCCAAGCACGAGGACGGAGAATCCTTTTGTCGCCAGTTTTTGCGCGGCGATATAACCGTCGCCGCCGTTGTTGCCGCGTCCGCAGGCGACGACGACTTGGGTCGTCTTGGCAAAACGCCGTTCGACAAGACGCGCCACCGCCTCGCCCGCGCGACGCATGAAGGTGAAGGAAGAGGTGGAGCGGAACGCACGCGCTTCCGCCTGCCGCATCTCGGCGGCGCTCAAGACGGAGCGAACTTCTCCCCTCAAGCCCTACTCGCGAAAGGCGCTGTTTTTGAGACGGAAGACAGGACGCAGCACATAGGAGATGACGCTTCGATTGTCGGTGTGGATGTCTGCGGTGACCTCCATGCCCGGCGAGATAGGAAGATTGCCCGGTTGGTCGCCGAGGTAGGTCTTGTTGGTGCGAATGACGACACGAAAATAGGTCGAACCGTCAGGAGCAGACAGAGTGTCGGCAGAGATCTGCTCGACCTTGCCGCGCAACCCTCCGTAGAGCAGAAAGTCGTACGCCGTGATTTTAACGACGGCATCCTGATCGATGCGCACGAATCCTCGTTCGTGCGGCGGCAGCCTGCCCTCGACGACGAGGTTCTCGCTGGAAGGAACGATCTCCATGACAGGATCGCCCGGTCGCACAACGCCGCCGATGGTGTTAAAGTAGATCTGCTTGACGATCCCGCGCAAAGGAGCTGTGACCTCGGTGCGGGCGGCGGCTTCGGTTGCGCGTTGATACTCGATGCGCGCTTGTTCGAGAATGTTGTCGGTCGAGAGTTTTTCGCGCGACAAACTGCCTTGTTGCTCGCGCGAAACCTCTTCGCGTCGCGCCTGTACTTGGACGAGCGCAGACCTTGCGGCGAGAATGATCTCTTCGAGCTCTTTGAGCCTTCCTTCGATCTGTTCGACGCGCGACTTGGCTTCCAAGTATTCGATGCGCGCACCCAAGCCCTCCTTGT
Source organism: Alphaproteobacteria bacterium (assembly GCA_014238935.1). The sequence continues at coordinate 2,884 of JABAAD010000031.1, read as the reverse complement.
AGAGTTCCTCTTTGACCTTCGCTCCTTCTTTTTGTATGTCGAGGTCGGAGTTGAAGGTTTCGCGTCGCGCTTCGTTTTCGCTGATTTTTCTGCGCTCTTGTTCTATCTGTGCGTCGAGGACTTGCAGCGCGCTATCGAGTTGGTTCTGCGCCGACAAGTACGCGCCGCGCTCGGCGGCGGCGATTTCAGGACGGCGCGCCGCCTCTTCTTCGGGCAAGGCGAGCGGCTCTCCCTTGATCGCCGCCTCGATACGCGCCTTGCGCAAGATATAGCCGTCGAGTTCTGCCTGAAGCTGCTCTTCGCGTTGGCTACCCGCCAAGTTGATGCGAAACAGCAGATCGTCCTTCTCTACCTGATCGCCGACATTGACCGCGATGTCCTCGATGATTCCGCCCTCCAAATGCTGCACGACCTGCGTCTTCTCCTGCGGAACGACGCTGCCCGGCACGATCGAAAACTTTTCCAACTTGGCAAAGCACGCCCAAATGAAAAAGACCATGATGAAAGCGGTCGCAAGAAACGCAAAGCGGTTGCGCTCCAACCAGCGATACTTGGAAATGAGACGTTGCAAGGGATTGATGTCCTCGTCTCCCTCCCCCTCGTCGTGCGCGATAAACTCAAGCGGCATAGTTTTCTTCCACTAGGTGTTTTGACTTTTTTGTGGCGCTGCGAGCGACGCCTTCTTGCTCTGCGCCGAGGCTTGCTTGGCGATCACATCCTTAGGCGCGATTTGCCGCACACGCCCTTCTTCCATCACGATAATATAGTCGGACTGTTGCAACAGGCTTGGATTGTGCGAGATGACCAGTACCGTCTTCGTCTTGGCGAGCAGTTTCAACGAGCTCGCCAAATCGATGACACCCTGTTGGTCGAGATGATTGGTGGGCTCGTCGAGAAAGACGAGGTTGGGCTGTCGCAAGTAGAGCCTCGCAAGGCATATCTTCTGTCGCAATCCTGGCGAAATGTTGGCACCTCCTTCGCCTACGGGCGTCTCGTAGCCCGCCGGAAACTTCGTGATGATATGGTGACAATTGGCATATTTCGTCGATTCTAAAATGGCTTCGTCGCTGTATTTCTCTGCGCCGAAGATGATGTTCGAATGCAACGTGCCACTGAACAGGGTTGCATCCTGCGGCATGTAGCCGATCCATCGTGCTGTCTCTTGGTTGGTGAATTGACGAATATCTCTGCCGTCGAGCATGACGACTCCTTTGTCGGGTTTGTAGAGTCCGCGCAGCAGTTTCATGAGGGTGCTCTTTCCGCTGCCGTTTGCGCCGACCAAGACATAGAATCCTCCCGGTCCTATGATGCCGCTGGCTTCTTCGAGCGCTATCGGAGCGTTTTCTTCGTATTGAAACGAGAGGTCGGAGAAAGTGATTTTTCCCTGCGGATCTTCTTGCGCAACTTCGGATCGCACCTTTTCTGTATCGATTCCGAAGACGGTGCTGAGTCGTTTTTTGGATGCAACATAGGTTTGATAGCCGCGCCAGTAGTTCAAGGTCTGTCCCAAGTTTGCGATCATGCGCCCGCCCAGCATATTGGCTGCGATGAGTGCCCCCATCGTCATGGATTGGTTGACGATCGCCAACGCGCCGATACTTGTCATGGCGACGGTCGTGAGCTGGGTCATGCTGTAGCTTATGGTCTGATAGTGGTCGTGTGCGGCGCCGCGCAAAACGGATTCTTCGATCAACGATCCTTGCGTCTCTGCCCATCGCGTCTCCGAAGGCAAGGCGAGCGACAGCGACTTCACGGTTGTTCTTGCGTGCAGCAGCTCGTTCAGCAAGCCGTTGCGATTGACGATCTGCTCCTGCTCCTTGCTGACGCGCGCGGCGACGCTGACATCGGCGCGCCAAATGAGAATGAGAAACAGCAGTCCCGATACGACGGGGATCCACGCGATCGGCGTTGCGATGAAAAAGATAACGACCAAAAACATTAACGAGAAGGGAACATCGATGAACTGCGCCGCCATCGGTCCTCCCATACGGTTTCGCACTGCCGCCAAGTCGTTGAAGAAGGCGATCCATTGTCCTGTCGGACGTCTTTCCAGCTCGCGCAAAGGCAAGTTCATCGTGTGGCGAAACATCTTGTGTCCGACCAAAACATCGTTTCTGAGCGAGACGGCACGAAAAAGGTTAGCGCGCGCTTTGCGCATGAGAAAGTCGAAAAACAGCACGATCAAGATTCCTATCACGAGAGCTTTCAACGTCTCGATTCCTGCGTTGAAAATGACGCGATCGTAGACTTGCAGCGTGAAAATCGGCGCTGCGATCGCCGTCATATTGACAAAGCACGAGTAGTAGATTGCTCGACGGCGTATGCCGTCCGTATCTTTCAGGAGTTCCTGAAACCACTGCTCGGAGAAGGGCGGGGGCTTGCCCAAACGCCCTACCAAATGAGCAAAGGCGTTCGTTTCGTCTGCTCCGTTTGGCTTGTTCGTGCTCATCTCGCTCGCTTCCTGTCGTGTCGTGCGCGGGGTTTATTTGCTCGTCGCACGATACACTCCGTCCCAGTCCTTGTTCGGAGGAGACGCGCGATGCTCCACGATACGCTCTCGATACACGGCGTAGAAGTCCGCCAGCGGCGCGAAGCGTGCGCAAGCCTTAGCGGCAGCGTCGGCGACATCCCATCGTTGGTTTCGATAGCTTTCCAAGAAGCCCCTGTGTTTCGGCAAAAGCTCAGCGAGCTCCTTACCGTGTCGGTAATTTTCGTCGCCCAAAACAGTGTAGATGGTCACCGCTTCCGCTTTACCCTTGACCGCGATGCTGTCGAGTTCCACGATCGCATAACGATCTTGTAGCATGGCCGCCGTGCTTTCGCCGATGACCATATCTACGCCGTAGGACTTCGATTGTCCCTCCAAGCGCGATGCCAAGTTGAC
>JABAAD010000002.1:9025-24948 GCA_014238935.1 Alphaproteobacteria bacterium | reverse complement strand
CAAAGATGCGCGACGGTACATGACGCGGCGAACAATCGTTGCGCAGACGCTCGGCAATGTTGTGACGCAACCCCTCGTCCAACACAACCCCTTCCGCCAGCCGCACGAAGAGCAGAATGCGCGTAGAGATGTCGGGAAGGGTGTGCTCGACGGCGACCGCCTCCAAGATTTGCTCCATGCTTTCGATTTGCCGATAAATCTCTGCGGTGCCAATGCGCACGCCGCCGACATTGAGCGTCGCATCCGAGCGTCCAAAGATCGTGAAGCCGCCGCTCGCGCTGTGCTGCTCGGCATAGTCGCCCTGATGCCAAAGGTCGCGCTCGACAAATCTTTCAAAGTAAGCGCTGCGATAGAACGATTGCTCATGGTCGTCGCCGAAAAAGCCCAAGGGCATGGAAGGAAATGCCCGTGCGCACACCAGCTCGCCCTGCCTGTCAAGCACGGGTTGTGCGTGCGCATCTACAACCTCGCTCGCCATGCCCAAGACAGAGACGGAAATTTCGCCTCGATAGACGGGCATGCTCGGACACCCCATCACAAAACAACCGCAGAGGTCTGTTCCGCCGCTGATCGAAGAAGGAAAAGGTTTCGAGGACGACAAAGCATGCGCCATGAAGTCAAACCCTTGCGGCGCAAGCGGCGATCCCGTCGAGAAGGTCGCGCGCAGGCTTGTCGTCTCGAATCGGTCGCGCGGAACAAACCCCGATTGTTCCAAGGCGGCGTAGTATTTTGCGGACGCGCCGAAGTGGGTCAGTTTCTCTTCTTCCGCCATCTGCCACAGCCTGCGTCCTTCGTCGAACATGGGCGCGCCGTCGTAAAGCACGACTCGCGCACCGCAACACAACGCGCTTGTAAGCCAGTTCCACATCATCCAACCGCAGGTGGTGAAAAAAAAGACACGGTCGCAAGCTCTGATGTCGGCGTGAAGCTTATGCTCCGAGAGGTGTTTCAACAACGCCCCGCCCGCACGATGAACGATACACTTCGGCGCGCCCGTCGTTCCCGACGAGTAGAGAATGCATAAAGGATGGTCGAAGGGCAGAGCTTTGTAGCAAAGCGGCGTAGCATCCCTTGCCTGCTCCTCGTCCAACGCTTCGGCGAAGGAGCGCAGAACTATCTTTTTGCCCTGCTTGGTGACGATGTCGGCAGCGAAGGCGGCGTCCCGTTTTCCGCAACGCGCGCTGACGACGAATACTTGTTCGAGCGAAGGCAAGCCGCGGATCACCTTTTCCATTTGGTCGCGTCGATCGAAGAACTTTCCGCCGTAGCCGTAGCCACAGGCGAGCAGCAACACCTTCGGGCGCGTTTGCAAAAAACGGTCGAGAATGCTGGTGGCACCGAAATCGGGAGATGCGCTCGTCCACACCGCACCGAGCGCGGCGGAAGCCAGCAATCCCACGACCGCCTCGAACCCGTTCGGCAAAACGGCAGCGACTCTGTCGTGCGGCTGCACGCCTGCTTTTTGCAACAGCCGTGCGCATGCTGCAACCTTGTCGCGCAACACGCCGCGGCTCCATTGCGCATGCTCGCCTTGCTCGAGCCAGCTGGAAAGGACGATTTCCTCGTCGTCTCCGCGCAAAAGGTTTTCTGCAAAGTTCAGCTTTGCGCGAGGGAAAAATCTTGTCGTCCTCATGTTCCCTCCCGCCTCGACGAAGGGGGGTTCGCCCGTCTCCCCTACGACATCGGCGAATCGCCACAGGGCATGCCAAAAAGCCTCGTTGTCCTCAATCGACCAGCGCAGGAGCGCGTGGTAATCTTTCTTTTGCCTCGGTGCGCCTTGAGCGTGAAAAGGGGTGTGGTGCTTACAAAAATCGTGCAACAGCGTCTCGGCAATCCGCTCCTCTGAGGGCTGCCACACGACTTCGCGGACTTGGGTAGAAGATTGCGTCATGCTGCTCGCTCGCTTTCTGCCGCGCTGCCTACCACGCTGCGAGCGGCGGCAGCGACATCAGCACCGCTTCGGGGTTGGCATTTGTCAGCAAGCCAAAGCGCGTGCCTCGATCATAAACGAGGTTGAACTCGGCATAGCGACCGCGCACACGCAGCTGTTGCGCGCGTTGCTCTGCGCTCCAGGGCAGGTTGAAACGCGCCCGCACGATTTTAGGAAATACCTCCAAGAACGCCTCTCCCGTCTCGCGTACGAAGTCGAAGTCGCGTTGCCAATCTTCTTTCAAGCCGTCGAAAAAGATGCCGCCCGCCCCTCGCGCTCGATTGCGATGGCGTATCATAAAATAGGCATCGCACGCCTTCGCGTAAGCCTCGTAGCGTCCTTGCTCGTACTTGTCGCAGACGCGTCGAAAAGCGTCGTGAAAAAGGTTGCGCATGTCGGGGTCGTCTTCGTTCGGGGTTAGGTCTCCGCCGCCGCCGAACCATCCGTGCGCGCTGTGAATATAACGCGTGTTGAAATGCACCGCCGGCACGCGCGGCGAGCGAGGGTGTGCAACCACGGAGATTCCGCTTGCCCAAAACTTTCCGTCTTGCGCCGCCCCCCTCACCTCGCGCTGCAACTCTGGCACGAAAGTACCATAGACGGTAGAGACATTGACCCCCGCTTTTTCGAAGACTCGTCCGCGCATCAAAGCCATCTCGCCGCCACCGCCGTCGCCACCGTCGCCGCCGTCAGCATCCTCGCGCTGCCAGAGTTTTTTACAAAACTTTCCCGCAGCCCGACGCTCTGCCTCTTGAGTCTCTGCGTCGTGCGCGGCATCTTCCGCGTCATCTTCCAATGCCTCCAAAGATTCGCACAGACGGTCGCGCAAACGATGGAACCACCGCGCCGCCTTCTCGCGTCGTTCGGCATCCTGCTCGTGGAGTTTTGTCATGACAATATGGCGCGTTGCTTTCTTTCGTACATTGGTGCTAAAGTAGCGGAAAGTGCGGTAAAAAGCCAAAATAGACCTTCGAATCTATCTATCTATCTAACCGACACGATTCCCATCAAAGTTCCAAGCGTCAAGTTCGGACTTGCGAGCCGACACAAACCCCATGTTGCCCTCGACTTTTCACAGCGAATACTTCTCGGCTCTTGTGTTCTTGGGCGTTGCGTTCGGCTTCTCGATTCTCTTCGTTGTTGCAAACTTCCTTTTGTCGCCGAAAGCCCCGTACGAGGAGAAACTCTCGGCGTACGAGTGCGGGTTCGAAAGCTTCGAAGATTCACGATTGCGCTTTGACATTCGCTTCTATTTGGTCACCTTGCTTTTTATCGTCTTCGACTTGGAGGTGGCTTTTCTTTTTCCCTGGGCGTTGGCGTTGCGCGATCTTTCGCTCGCGGGCTTTTGGTCGATGATAGCGTTCTTGGGTATTTTGTGCATCGGCTTCCTCTACGAGTGGCGCAAAGGCGCGCTCGATTGGGAGTAGCGGCAAGGTTTTTTTGTGTCGATCATAACTCCTCCCGCAACTCCTCCCGCAACTCCTCCGCTAACGCGCACGATGCCGAGCAAGACGCTCAGCGAGCTTGCGCCGAATGTCGCGCGGCGAGGGTATGTCGTTGCCAAGCTGGACGATTTGGTGGGCTGGGCGCAAAGCGGCTCTCTGTGGCCGATGACCTTCGGGCTCGCCTGTTGCGCTGTCGAGATGATTCACGCCTACATGCCACGCTACGATCTTGATCGCTTCGGCGTGTTCGTGCGCGCCTCCCCTCGGCAATCGGATGTCATGATCGTCGCCGGCACGCTGACCAACAAGATGGCGCCCGCGTTGCGCAAGGTCTACGACCAGATGGCGGAACCACGCTGGGTCATCTCGATGGGATCGTGCGCCAACGGCGGCGGCTACTATCACTACTCCTACTCTGTGGTGAGGGGCTGCGATCGAATCGTGCCCGTCGATATCTATGTGCCGGGCTGTCCTCCGACTGCCGAGGCGCTCGTCTATGGCATCTTGCAGCTGAAGAAGAAGATCCGCCGTACCGCGCGATTCCGCCGCTAAACTACGCGCTAACGACAAACAACAAGACAAAACAACAAGACCAACGACAAGACAAGGCGATGAACGCAAAGCAACAGCGAGAAGACGACGAGGATGTCGAAGAACTTGCCTCCTACCTAATCGGCAAGCAGCAAGGGCGCTTGCAACGCGAACGGCGCGACGCGCGCATGCTCGCCTTCAAGGCTGATGCCTCTTCGCTGCCTGATGTCGCCAAGTTTCTGCGCGACGACAGGCAGTGCCTTTTTCGACTGCTCGTCGACATTTGCGCTGTCGATTATCCGCAGCGTTCCCCTCGCTTCGAGGTGGTCTACCACCTGCTCAGCACGACGCATAACACGCGTCTGCGTCTGATCGTTGATGCGGACGAGTCAACCTTTCTCCCCTCGCTGTGCGCCGTCTTTCCTTGCGCTACCTGGTACGAGCGCGAGTGCTGGGACATGTTCGGCATTCGTTTCCGCAACCACCCCGATCTGAGACGCCTTCTGAGCGACTACGGGTTCCAAGGGCACCCCTTGCGTAAAGACTTTCCGCTCAGCGGTTATTCGGAAGTGCGCTACGACGAGAAGCAAGGACGCGTCATCTACGAGAAGGTCTCGATGGCGCAAGACCTGCGCGACACCGATACCCTCATGCCGTGGCACGGCTTGCCGCAAAAGATGCAAGGCGCGGCGTCTCCAACGGCGGACGATGACGACAAAGCCTGACCTCGTCTGCAAGATCTTGTTGCCATAACGGATACGAATGAGCAAGAACCTCGCAGAACAAAGTTCTCCTCGTGGCAGCAAGGATCCGACGCTGCGCACGATGACGATGAACTTCGGTCCGCAACATCCCGCCGCGCACGGCGTGTTGCGGCTGGTGATGGAAATGGACGGCGAGGTGATCGAACGCATCGATCCGCATATCGGACTGCTGCACCGCGGCACGGAAAAGCTGATCGAACACAAGACCTACCTGCAAGCCATTCCCTATTTCGATCGCTTGGATTATGTTTCGCCCTTGTGTCAGGAACACGCTTTCGTGCTCGCTGCCGAAAGCCTTTTGGACATCTCTCCGCCGCGCCGTGCGCAGTTTTTGCGCGTGTTGTTCGACGAGATCACGCGCATACTCAACCACCTTCTGAGCACGACGAGCTACGCCATGGATGTGGGTGCCCTGACTCCCGCATTGTGGGGCTACGAAGAACGCGAGCATCTGATGGGCTTCTACGAAGCCGCCTCCGGCGCCAGACTGCACGCCGCCTACTACCGCGTCGGCGGCGTCTATCGAGATCTGCCCGAAGGACTGGAAGAGAAGATCGCTCGATGGGCAGAGCAGTTTCCCAAGTTCATCGACGACATGGAAACGCTGCTGACGGGCAATCGAATCTTCAAGCAACGCTCGGTCGATATCGGCGCAATCTCCACCGAAGACGCGCTCGCTTGGGGGTTCACAGGTCCGATGCTGCGCGCAACGGGTATGCCGTGGGATCTGCGCAAATCTGCGCCTTACGCCGTCTACGACGAGCTCTCGTTTGAAATACCCGTAGGCACGAAGGGAGACTGCTACGACCGATATCTCGTGCGCGTTGCCGAAATGCGACAATCGCTCGCCCTGATCCGACAATGTCTGGAGAGCATGCCGCAAGGCGAGGTTGTCGTCGACAACAACAAGATCGTTCCTCCGAGACGCAAGGATATGATGGAGTCGATGGAGGCGATGATTCATCACTTCAAGCTTTTCTCCGAGGGCTTCCATGTGCCTGAGGGAGAGGTTTATTGCGCGGTCGAAGCGCCGAAGGGCGAGTTCGGCGTGTATCTCGTTTCCGACGGCAGCAACAAGCCCTACCGCTGCAAGATTCGTGCGCCGGGCTTTGCTCATTTGCAAGCCTTCGAAAAGCTGTGTAAAGGACATATGCTCGCCGATTCGGTCGCCGTGTTGGGCTCGCTGGATGTCGTCTTCGGCGAAATCGACCGATAACAAGTTTTTTCGAAGAATTTTTCGATCGATGCCTTCTGCCGCCTCCCCTTCCGAGAAATTTTCTTTCCGCGGCGTTTTCGCCGAGCGCGCGAAAAAAGAGCTCGCCAAGTATCCCGAAGGACGAGAGCAAAGCGCCGTGCTCGCGTTGCTCGACCTTGCGCAACGGCAGAACAACCGCACGAACTGCGTCACCGATGCTGCCATGGACACGATCGCCTCGATGCTCTCGCTGTCGCGCTTGCGCCTCGAAGAAGTCGCCAGCTTCTACACGATGATCCACCGCAAGCCCGTGGGCAAGTACCACCTCCAGTGTTGCATGACGACACCCTGTATGCTGCGCGGGGGCGACGAGATCCAACGACGCATCGAAGAGACGCTTGGCATCGGCAACCTTGAGACGACGAAAGACGGACGTTTCACCCTCTCGAAGGTCGAGTGTCTGGGTGCTTGCGCCAATGCGCCCGTCGTACAGATCAACGACGACATGTTCGAAGATCTCACTTGCGAAGACATGGAAAGCCTTCTCGCGCAGATGATGAAAGGGGAGATGTTCAAGGAAGTACTTAAGTCAGGCTCGCAACGCGGACGGCGCGGCGCAGAACCCCAAAACTTGTCGCCGCCCATGTCGCCTGCCTTGTCGCCGAACACAAACACAAAGCTCGGACAAACGTGATGCTGAAGGACAAAGATCGTATCTTCACCAACCTCTACGGGCAGGCGGGTGTCGATTTGGCGTCGTCGAAGAAGCGCGGCATTTGGGATCGTACGGCAAGCCTCGTGAAGAAAGGACGGCACAAGATCGTCGAGGAGATCAAAGCCTCGGGGTTGCGAGGACGCGGCGGCGCAGGATTTCCAACGGGGTTGAAATGGTCTTTCATGCCTGAGGACTCGGTGTTGCCCGCGTACCTCGTTGTCAATGCCGACGAATCCGAACCTGGCACTTGCAAAGACCGCGACATGATTCGTTTCGACCCTCATCGCTTGTTGGAAGGTTGCCTTCTGTCCGCCGTCGGTATCGGGGCGCACCACGCCTACATCTACATCCGCGGCGAGTTTGTGCGCGAGGCGGAGGTGTTGCAGCGTGCCATCGAGGAAGCTTACGCGGCGGGCTTGCTGGGGAAAAACGCTGCGAACAGCGGCTACGACTTCTCCCTGTCGCTGCACCGCGGCGCGGGTGCCTATATCTGCGGCGAAGAGACGGCGTTGCTGGAAAGTTTGGAGGGCAAGAAAGGGCAACCGCGCTTGAAGCCGCCCTTTCCTGCGGCATGCGGACTCTACGGCTGTCCGACGACCGTCAACAATGTCGAGACTGTCGCTGTCGTTCCCACGATTCTCCGACGCGGTGCTGCGTGGTTTTCCTCTATCGGACGCGACCAGAATCACGGAACAAAGGTATTTTGCATATCGGGTCATGTGAACAAGCCTTGCAATGTGGAGGAAGCCATGTCGATTCCTCTAAAAGATTTAATAGAAGAACACGCAGGCGGCGTGCGCGGGGGGTGGCAGAACTTGCTCGCCGTCATTCCGGGGGGCTCCAGCGTGCCGCTGATTCCGCGTACGCTCTGCGAAACCGCGCTGATGGACTACTCCTCGTTGCTCGAGCTCAAGAGCGGACTGGGAACGGGCGGCATCATCGTGATGGATCGTTCGACCGATATCGTGCGTGCTATCGCGCGCATCGCGCATTTCTACAAGCACGAAAGCTGCGGGCAATGCACCCCTTGCCGCGAGGGAACGGGGTGGATGTGGCGCGTGCTGGAACGCATGGCGGAGGGACGCGCCGAGGTTGCAGAGATCGATCTTTTGTTGCAGGTCTCGAAACAGGTGGAAGGACACACGATCTGCGCGCTCGGCGATGCCGCCGCCTGGCCGATACAAGGCTTGATCCGCCACTTCCGCGGCGAGATCGTCAAGCGTATCGAACGACAAAATCCCGTAGAACAACCGCCCATCGCGGCGCAATAGCAGTCCGAAAGTCAGTTCGCGCTATGGTCAAAGTTCTCGTCGACGGCACAGAGCAGGAATGCGAAGAAGGCATGACCGTCTTGCAGGCGTGCGAGCAGGCGGGCGTGGAGATTCCGCGCTTCTGCTATCACGACCGATTGTCGATTGCCGGCAATTGTCGCATGTGTCTGGTGGAAGTTTCTCCCGGCCCTCCAAAGCCGCAAGCTTCGTGCGCCTTGCCGATCGACGAAGGAATGGCGATCACGACCGATTCTTCCGCGCTGCGTGCTGCGCGCAAGGGCGTTATGGAGTTCCTGTTGATCAACCATCCTCTGGATTGTCCGATCTGCGACCAGGGCGGGGAGTGCGACTTGCAGGATCAGGCGCTCGCCTACGGCTTCGACCGAAGTCGCTTCGTCGAGAACAAACGCGCCGTCAGCGAAAAGTTCATGGGGCCGCTCATCAAAACCGTTATGACACGATGCATCCATTGTACGCGCTGCGTACGCTTTGCAAACGAAGTTGCGGGGGTGGATACGATCGGCATGCTGGGACGCGGCGAAGAGGTGGAAATCACCACTTTGGAACGAACGCTCGACTCCGAGCTTTCGGGCAATGTGATCGACCTTTGTCCTGTCGGCGCGCTCACAGCGAAGCCCTCCGCCTTCCGCGCGCGCTCGTGGGAGGTGGACAAGACCGACGGCATCGATGTCATGGACGCCGTCGGCAGCAACATCCGCATCGACAGCAAGCAGGGACGCGTTATCAGAATCCTGCCGCGCTTGCACGAAGAGGTGAACGAAGAGTGGCTCTCGGACAAGGCGCGGTTTTCGTGCGACGGCTTGACGCGCCAAAGGCTCGATCAACCCTATGCGCGCAAGGAGGGCAAGCTCGTCCCTGTCGAATGGCAGGAAGCCTTGGCGTTGGTCGCCCAAAAGACGAAGCAGGCGCGCAAGCGCATCGCAGCGCTCGCCGGCGGTCAATGCGACTTGGAATCGCTCTACGCGCTCAAAAAGCTGCTGGAGGGACAAGGCTCGCAGCTGTTCGACGCAAGGCAGGGAGGCGCGCAGTTCGATCCCAATGTGCGAGGCGGCTATCTTTTCAACACGACGATCGCGCGCGTAGCAGAAAGCGACGCGCTTTTGATCGTCGGTGCCAATCCGCGCGAGGACGCGCCCACGCTCAACGCGCGTCTGCGTCAAGCGTGGTTGGGGGGAAGATTGAAGCACGCCTACGGCATTGGAGCTGTCTGCGATCAGACCTATCCCTGCCATTGGCTTGACGACAAGCCGCAACGCCTTTTGAAGATCGCCAGCGGCAAGGACGGCGTTTTCCAAACTTTGTCGCGCGCGAGCCGTCCGATGTTGCTTTTGGGCTACGATGCCTTGGAGCGTAGCGACGGCAAGGAGATTTGGCGCTTGTGCGGTTTGATCGCGGAAAAAACCTCGATGGTGAAAGAGGACTGGAACGGCTTCAACCTTCTGCACCGAAGCGCGTCTGCAGTGGGTGCCTGCGAGATCGGCTTTCATCACGGTCTTGAGGGTGTGCCGTCGCTGCTAGTCGCCATGGCGAAAGGCGATGTCGATGTTGCCTTCGTGATGGAGGCGGACGATTTCGATACGGAAGCGTTGAGCCGATGCTTCACCGTCTATATCGGACACCACGGTGAGCGCACGGCACAGGTTGCCGATGTTGTTCTTCCTTCTGCTGCTTATACGGAAAAGAACGGCACTTGGATCAACTTGGAGGGACGCGTGCAAAAGGGCCTTGCCGCGGTTTCTCCGCCGGGTGTAGCGCAAGCACCGTGGCGCATTCTACGCGCCTTGGCAGCGAAGTTGGACGCAGCTCCTGCGTGGAACGACTTGCAGGGCTTGCGACAGAAGATCGCAGAAGAACATCCTGATCTCGCCGAGCAAGACCGTCCCTTGACGGCGACTTGGACAAGCCTCGGCAAGGCGGGTGCGTTGCGCGAAGAGGCGATCGTCGCAAGGTGCGACAACTACTACATGACCGATCCCGTCTCGCGCGCCTCCGAGACGATGTCCGCCTGCACGCGCGCACGCCGTACCCTCAGAGCCTCTACAAGGGCGAGTGCGCCTAGTTTTGCCGCCTAATTTTCCAACGAACTCGCTGTTATGACTTCTTTGACCCTCTCCTCGCTGTGGCAGCAACATTTTTTGCCGATGCTTTGGCTTGTGGGTGTCGCCGCGGCGGTGATGTTCGCGGTTGCGATCGCGGTCGCCTATCTGATCTACGCCGAGCGAAAGATTTTGGGGTGGATGCAACGCCGCCGCGGTCCGAACACTGTGGGTCCTTTCGGATTGTTGCAGCCCTTCGCCGATGCCTTGAAGCTGATTTTCAAAGAACCCCTGCTGCCTACGGGTGTCGATCGTGTCGTCTATCTGTGCGCGCCCGTTCTCACCTTCGCGCTGGCGTTGGGTGCTTGGGCGGTGATTCCGATCGGCGAGGGAATCGTTTTCGCCGATGTCAACGCAGGTATCCTCTACTTGTTTGCGCTCTCTTCGTTGGGCGTCTACGGCATCATGATGGGGGGGTGGGCTTCTAACTCGCAATACCCCTTTCTCGGCGCGATGCGCTCTGCGGCGCAAATGATATCGTACGAGATCGCAATCGGTTTCGTCATCGTCTGCGTGCTCCTCTTGGCGGGCTCGCTCAACCTCAGCCGTATCGTCGAGGCGCAGCGATCGCTGTGGTTCGTCGTGCCGCTCTTTCCGATGGCGGTCGTCTTCTTCATCGCAGGACTGGCAGAGACAAATCGTGCGCCTTTCGATCTGCCTGAGAGTGAAAGCGAGCTGGTGTCAGGGTTCAATGTCGAATACTCGGCGATGATCTTCGCTCTCTTCTTCTTGGGCGAGTATGCAAACATGATTCTGATCGCAGCGACGGCGACGCTCTTCTTCTTGGGAGGGTGGCTCTCGCCGATCGATTCCGAACCCTTCGTCTCGATTCCGCCGCCCGTTTGGTTTATGCTGAAGGTGTGCGCGCTCTTGTTCCTCTTCCTGTGGGTGAGAGCGACCTTTCCACGCTATCGCTACGACCAGCTGATGCGCTTGGGATGGAAGATCTTCCTGCCGCTGACGCTGCTGTGGGTCGCCGTCGTCTCCAGCGTCGTCTACTTCTTCGATCTGCAACCTTGAACCCCTACTTTCTTCGCTAGCCATGTCCTTCTTCTTACGACACCTGCGCGCGTTCTTGCTGTTCGAACTGTTGCAAGGGATGTGGCTTACGCTACGCTCGATGTTTCGCTCGAAGCACACGCTGAACTACCCTTACGAGAAGGGTGCGCTCAGTCCTCGTTTTCGCGGCGAGCATGCGCTGCGGCGCTATCCGAACGGCGAGGAGCGTTGCATCGCTTGCAAGCTTTGCGAAGCAGTCTGCCCTGCGCAAGCGATCACGATCGACTCGGAGCCGCGCGACGACGGTTCTCGCCGCGCGACGCGCTACGACATCGACATGACAAAATGCATCTACTGTGGCTTGTGTCAGGAAGCCTGTCCTGTCGATGCGATCGTCCAAGGTCCGAACTTTGAATTCGCCACCGAGACTCGTGAAGAGCTGTTCTACAACAAACAGAAACTTTTGGACAACGGTGATCGCTGGGAAGAAGCGCTGGCAGCCAACCTGCGGCGTGATGCGCCCTATCGATAATCGTATGATCGTCTCTCTTTCTCCGTTCCAGCTGACCGAAGGGCTTGTCTTTTTCGCCTTCGCCGCTGCGATCACGATCTGCGCGCTGGGGGTTGTCGTCGTGCGCAATCCTGTCCATGCCGTGCTGCTGATGGTCGCCGCCTTCTTTTCTAGCGCGGCGCTGTTCGTGATGCAGGGCGCAGAGTTCCTCGGATTGTTGCTGGTCATCGTCTATGTCGGCGCGATCGCCGTCCTCTTCTTGTTCGTCGTCATGATGCTCGACATTCGCTTCGTCGTCGCCGCGAAAAGCCGTCGCAAGCATCTGCCGCTCGCCCTCGTGGTGGCAAGCTTGCTGCTCGCAGAGCTCGTCGTCGTCGTGCTGCAAGACAAGACGTTAGCGCAACAAGGAATCGACAAATCCTCCGCTCCTCGACCCCTGCTCGACAACACGACCGAGTTGGGGCTGCTCGTTTATTCCGAATACTTAGTCATTTTTGAAATCGCAGGTTTGTTGCTACTGCTCGCCATGCTCGGTGCCATCGTGCTGACGCACCGCAGGCGCGACGATGTTGCACGACAAAGCGTTGCCAAGCAGAAAGAGCGTGAAGAGAAAGCACGCTTGGTCAAGGTTGCCTCGAAAGGCGGCGTGTAGAATCTAATATAAGCTATGTCTGGTGCGCTCGAAACCTTGCTACCCGTGGGCTTGTTGCACTATGTGCTTCTGAGTTCTGTCCTTTTCGTGATCGGCGGGCTGGGACTCTTTTTGAATCGTCGCCATGTGATCGTCGTTCTGATGGCGGTCGAACTTCTTTTCTTGGCAGCCAGCATGAACTTTATCGCCTTCTCGACTGCGACTGGCGACTTGACGGGACAAGTGTTCGCCCTTTTCATCCTTGCTACGGCCGCCGCCGAGGTGACCGTCGGCTTGGCGATTTTGGTCGTCTACTACCGCAATCGTGCCTCGATTGCAATCGACGACATCTCCAACCTCAAGGGCTGACGGTACTAAGGAAGAACATGGTCGCTGCCATTCCGCTCCTGCCTCTTTTCGCAGCCCTGATCGTCGGTTTGTTCTCACGGCGTATCGGCGATGCGCTCGCGCTCTTCGTCACCTGCCTTTTCATGCTCGTCGCCACCGCCGTTGCGCTTCGACTCTGCTTTTCCGTCGTCGTACAGGACATCGAGAAGGTGATCGTGTTTGCGCCGTGGTTCGATCTCGGCAGCGTTTCCGTCGCTTGGTCGATGCGCATCGACACGCTTTCTGCGGTCATGATGGCGGTGGTGTGTGTGATCTCGACTTTGGTGCATATCTATTCTGCGGGCTATATGCGCGGCGACGCCTCTCTGCCGCGTTTCATGGCGTACCTCAGCCTTTTCACTTTCTTCATGCTGGCGTTAGTTTCCGCCGACAACCTTTTGCAAATGTTCTTCGGCTGGGAAGGCGTTGGGTTAGCCTCGTACCTTCTGATTGGTTATTGGCATCAGAAGGAGAGTGCCGCGCGCGCCGGCGTGAAGGCTTTTCTCGTGAATCGGATCGGCGACTTTGGCTTTGTGCTGGGTATTTGTGCCACCTATGCGATGTTCGACACTTTAGTTTTCAGCGAGATCTTCGCGCGCGTTCCCGATGTTTTGGGTCGAGAGTTCTCGGTTTTCGGATGGAACATCGAAGCGATCACCGCGATCTGCCTTTTGTTTTTCATGGGGGCGATGGGCAAATCGGCGCAGCTGGGTTTGCATATTTGGCTTCCCGACGCGATGGAAGGTCCTACGCCTGTGAGCGCGCTGATTCACGCGGCGACGATGGTGACGGCGGGAGTGTTCATGCTGTGTCGTATGTCGGGACTTTTCGAGTATTCGGAAGATGCGTTGTCGCTCATCGCCTATTTCGGTGCTGCGACGGCGTTTTTTGCGGCGACGGTTGCTGTTGTGCAAAACGACCTGAAGCGGGTTATCGCTTATTCGACCTGTTCGCAATTGGGTTACATGGTCTTGGCGGTGGGTTTGTCGGCGTACGGAGCGGCGATGTTTCATCTTACGACGCACGCCTTTTTCAAAGCGTTGCTTTTTTTGGCGGCGGGCTCTTTGATTCACGCACTTTCCGGCGAGCAGGACATGCGCAAGATGGGAGGATTACGCGCGATGATTCCTCTGACTTATCTTCTTTTTTGGGTCGGCGTTTTGGCTTTGGTCGGAATTCCTATTTTTTCGGGTTATTACTCTAAGGACATTATTATCGAGGCTGCTTGGGCGAGTCACACGGTTACGGGATTGGTCGCCTTCGTGCTTGCCAACTTGGGCGTTTTGCTGACCGCCTGCTACTCGACAAGGATGCTTGTGATGAGTTTCCACCGCACGCCTCGTTTCGACGAGAAGGTGATGCGTCGGGTTCACGAGTCGCCGCCTGTGATGTCGATTCCGCTGCTTTTGCTGGCTTGCGGCGCGATCGGCTCGGGGTATCTTCTCAAGGAATGGTTTGTCGGAAGCGGATCGGATGCTTTTTGGCGCGGCAGCCTTTTCGTCGAAGAGTATCACACCGCGCTTTTGGACGCGCATCACGCTCCACGTTGGGTCCAAGCCTTGCCTCTGTTTCTTGCTGTGTTGGGTGTTGCTTTGGGACTTTTGTGCTACCAGATTTTCACGACATTGCCCGCGCGCCTCGCGCGTTTTTTGCGTCCTCTCTATCGCTTTCTGTGCGAGCAGTGGTATATCGAGGCACTGTACCGCATTCTTTTTCTCAAGAGCACCTTCGCCTTGGCGCGTCTTTTGTGGCAGGGCGGTGATCTGAAGACGATCGATGCCTTCGGTCCCGACGGGATCAGTGCCGTCGTACGGTGGTTGGGCGGACGCTTCCGTCTTCTGCAAAGCGGCTATGTGTATCACTATGTGTTCGCCGTTTTGACGGGCGTCGTTTTGCTGGGCGCCTTTGCGGTTGCACGCCATCTCTAGGTGCTGTGATGGACGACTGGCCTCTACTTTCGACGATCATCTTCCTGCCATTGCTGGGCGCAGTGCTGCTGACGCTCATCCGCGGACGAGAAAACGATGTTGCGCTGGCAGCAAAAGCGACGGCTTTGTGGGTTGCGGTTTCGACCTTCCTTCTGACGCTTGTCCTTTGGCGAGCCTTCGATGTCGAGTATGAGGGTTTCCAATTCACCGAATCGCGTTTGTGGATCGCAGACTCAGGGATAGCAGACTCGGGTATTGGGTATCGAGTGGGTGTCGATGGCGTTTCTCTGTTCTTCGTGGTGCTTGCGAGTTTTCTGACTGTACTATGCATTCTCGCCAGCTGGCGTTCTATTGCCAAGCGCGTGCGCGACTACATGGTGGCGTTTTTAGTTTTGGAAAGTCTTTCGTTGGGAGCGTTCTTGGCGACCGACACGATTTTGTTCTATCTGTTTTTTGAAGGCGTGCTGTTGCCGATGTTCTACATCATCGGCGTTTGGGGTGGCGAGCGTCGTATCTATGCTGCGTTCAAATTTTTTCTCTACACGCTTTTTGGCTCACTGCTGATGCTGCTGTCGATTCTTTCTTTGGCTTGGATCGGAGGGACGACCTCTTTGACGGAGCTCATGCTCACAGAGTTCTCGCCCGCCTTGCAGAAGATTCTGTGGCTTGGCTTCTTCGCCTCGTTCGCGGTGAAGACGCCGATGTGGCCTTTTCACACATGGCTTCCCGACGCGCATGTCGAGGCGCCGACGGCGGGCTCTGTCATGCTTGCCGGCTTGCTGCTGAAGATGGGCGGCTACGGCTTTTTGCGTTTCTGCCTGCCTATTCTTCCCGATGCGTCGCAGTTCTACGCACCGTTGGTGTTCGTTCTCTCTGCGGTCGCTGTCGTCTATGCGTCGTTGGTCGCCCTTGTGCAGACGGACATCAAAAAGCTGATCGCCTATTCCTCAGTCGCCCATATGGGCTTTGTGACGGCGGGACTTTTTGCGAACAACACGCAAGCGCTCTCTGGTGCGGTCATGCAAATGATCAGCCATGGTCTTGTCTCTGCGGCGCTTTTCCTTTGCGTCGGCATCCTTTACGAGCGCGCGAAAACACGCGATATCGGTGCGTTCCGCGCTGTCGTGCAACCCATGCCCGTCTATGCGCGCTTGACGATGGTTTTTACGCTCGCCTCGATTGGTTTGCCCGGCACGAGCGGATTTATCGGAGAAATACTCACGCTGCTCGGCGTGTTTCGCACCTCGCCTGCGACCGCGTGGGTGTTGGCGTTCGGCATGATCTTGAGTGCCGGCTACATGCTCCACCTTTATCGCCGCGTCTTCTTCGGCGCGAGCACTGCCAAGCCCGAGGCGCTTTATGATTTGCATGTGCGTGAAAATGTCATTCTCACTTCGCTTGTGTTGCCCGTCCTTTGGATCGGCTTGTATCCCATGCCCTTCTTACGGATCATCACGATTCCGCTACAACCGATCATCGCCTTGACGATACCCTGATGA
>JABAAD010000002.1:0-8579 GCA_014238935.1 Alphaproteobacteria bacterium | reverse complement strand
GGTTTGGAATTGCAAAGTCTTGCGCTCTACATCTGCGTCGCGTTGCAGCGCGACAATCTGCGTAGCAGCGAGGCGGGACTGAAGTACTTCATGCTGGGAGCGCTTTCCTCTGCGCTGCTGCTGTTTGGCTGTTCGCTGCTCTACGGCAGCGTTGGAGCGATCGATTTCGCCTCGATTTTTTCTGCGGCGAGCGTCGTACACGGAGAATCTTCTCTGATGCTACAGGTCGGCATGGTTCTGACTCTTTCTGCGCTCGCCTTCAAGATCTCTGCCGTGCCCTTTCATATGTGGATGCCCGATGTCTACGAAGGCGCGCCCAGCTCGACGGTCGCCTTTTTGGCGACCGCCGCCAAGGTAGCCGCGCTCGCGTTGCTCATGCGTCTGCTCGTGGAAGCCTTTCTACCTCTGCAAGAGGCGTGGAAACCCATTCTCGCCATTCTCGCGCTTGCTTCGATGCTTTTGGGCGCGCTGGCGACATTGCCGCAGAGCAACCTCAAACGTTTCATCGCCTACAGCGCGATTGCGCATGTCGGCATTCTGCTGATCGGCTTCACGACGGCAACGCCTGAGGGCATGCGCGCCGTGCTTTTCTATTTGTGCATCTACATGGTGATGAGCCTTGGACTTTTCGCCGTGCTACTCGCCATACGCAACGCAGAACAACCCAGCGAACGTTTGGGCGACTTGAGCGGCTTGTCGCACAACGATCCGAAAGGTGCGCTCGCGCTCTCGGTGTTGATGTTTTCGATGGCAGGGCTGCCGCCGTTCGCGGGTTTCTTCGCCAAGCTTTACATCTTCCTTGCCGCGCTGCGCTCCGATCTTGCGTGGCTCGCGCTATGCGGCGTCGCG
Organism: Alphaproteobacteria bacterium; assembly: GCA_014238935.1. The sequence continues at coordinate 7,730 of JABAAD010000002.1, read as the reverse complement.
GCAAGCGTCGTCAGCGCGTTTTACTATGTCCGCATCGTCAAGGTCATGTATTTCGACGAGCCGCAAGAACTTATCACCTTGAACGGACGCAGCAACCGATGGATCCTCTACGCCTCGGCGTTCGCGGTCGTGGCAGTAACGCTCTTTCCGTCGTGGCTGTTGCAACACAGCGAGCGCGCCGTGCGTGTGCTGTTCGCTTTGTGATTCGCTTTGTGAGAAGGATTCATGTTTGTCCACTTGTCTTGTGTAGATTCTACAAACGCTGAGGCGCGGCGGCGCATCTTGCGCGGCGAGGGAGCGCACGCCGACACGATCCTTGCCGACGAGCAGACGCAAGGGCGCGGACGGCGCGACCATGCTTGGAAGTCTCCGCTCGGCAATCTGTATTTTTCGCTGATTATCACTCCGCGTCTTCAAGAATCGGCATGGGCGCGTTATTCGCTTTTGAGCGCGGTTATTCTTTCGCGCGTTTTGGGTTCGATCATCGAGCCGAGCCGATTTCAGTTCAAGTGGCCGAACGACGTGCTGATCGACGGGCGCAAGGTTTCGGGGTTGCTTATCGAGTCGCTGTACCACGAGGGGCAACCCTTTTTGATTATCGGGGTCGGCGTGAATGTCTTGTATCATCCTTCGGACAGCGACTTTCCTTCGACCAGCTTGGCGGCTTGCGGAATCATCGACATCCTGCCCGACAGGCTTTTGCAACGTTTCATGGCGGAGTTCGATGTGAACTGGCAGGTTTTTCTAAACGAGGGTTTTGCCGTCTTCTATCGCCGTATCGAAAGACAGATGTACGGACTGGGACGCAAGGTTTGCCTCGCGCTTTCGGAAGAACGACGGGTGGAAGGCATTTGTCGGGGAATGGACGAAGAGGGACATCTTGTTTTGGAAGACGACAACGGCGTTCGACGGGGCTACGCGAGCGGCGATGTTTTCGCCTTGCGTCCTCGTTTTTAAGGAATGCTGCTTGCCGTCGATGTGGGCAACACGCACGGAGTCGTTGCCGTCTGCGATCCCTCGCGGAAACGGATCGAGCATCGGTGGCGTTTCTCTTCTCGTATCGAGCGCACGGCGGAAGAGTATGCCGCGTGGCTGCAAAGCATGTTCGCGCTCGTGGAGATGTCTCCGCGTGCGATCGATCGTATCGTCTTGGCGAGCGTCGTGCCGCAGTTGACGGCGCCTCTTGTGCAGACGGGGCGACTTTTTCTCAAGCGAGAAGCTGAGCTTGTGCAGGGCAGAGACATTCCTCTTGCTACTAGTGTGGCAAAACCCGACGAGGTCGGGGTCGATCGTCTGATCAATGCCTTCGCCGCGAAAGAAAAGTATGGTGCACCCGCCCTCGTCGTCGACTTCGGCACGGCGACGACCTTCGATCTTCTCGACGCGCAGGCTTGTTACATCGGCGGCGCGATTGCCCCCGGCATCGAGCTTTCGCGCGACACTCTTGTCTCGCGCACGGCGCGCCTTCCGGCGATCGATCTGCGTTCTCATCCCGATCCTTTCGGCAAGGACACGGTTTCGGCGATGCAGGCGGGATTGTACTGGGGATGGATCTCGTTGGTCGAGGGTATGTGCACCCGCCTCACCCGCAAGCTCTCGGAGACCCCCGCTTCGGTGGCGACGATTGCAACGGGAGGTTTCGCCGCCTTGCTCCAAGCCGATTGTCCTCATCTTCACCACATCGATGCGGATCTCACGATCGAAGGGCTGATGCGTCTGCCTTCTTGCCTCACCCCCGCCGCCTCAGCATGACGCAGCTTGTGCCGCGCGAGGGGGAAGTGTTGTTCGTCCCCTTGAGCGGTTGCAACGAGGTCGGGCGCAACCTCACCCTGTACGGACACGACGGTGCGTGGATCGTCGTCGACTGCGGTATCGGCTTTCCGCCGGCAGAGCTTCAGGGCGGGATCGAGGCGATCTTGCCGAACCCCGACTTCCTCTATCGCAACGCCTCCAACATCCGTGCGCTGATCGTAACGCACGCGCACGAGGATCACTTGGGCGCGATCCCCTATCTTTGGGGCGAGCGGCTGCGTTGTCCTGTCTTCGCTCCTCCGTTTGCCGCAAGGTTGTTGCAGAAAAAATGGCAGCGCATGGGAGAGTTCTTTAGCGCGTTCGATCCTGCGCGCTCCAAGCTTTTGCTTCACACCTTCGCGCTTGGCGAGCGCTTCTCTGTTCCGCCCTTTCACATCACGGCTGTGCCTGTTGCGCATTCTGTGCCTGACGCTTGCGGGTTGTGTATCGAGACCTCGTGCGGAGTGGTCTTGCACAGCGGCGACTGGAAGTTGGATGCGAGCCCTGTGATCGGAGAGTCCGCGGCAGAAGATCTGTTCGACACGGCACAAAGCCTTGCTAGAAAAGCCGATCTGCCCTTTCTCGCCATGATGGGCGATTCGACCAATATGTTCTCTGACGGCGCCTCGGGCGACGAAGCTTCGACCCAACCCGCCTTCGAGAGTTTGTTTCGCAAGCCGTATCGGCGAATCGCGGTGACGCTTTTTGCCTCGAACATCGCGCGCATTCTTTCGATCGCGCGCGCTGCGAAAGCCTGCGGACGACGCCTCACCCTTGCCGGCAGCGCGCTCCATCGCATGACCGAGATCGCGCGTAGTTGCGGCTATTTGCAAGAACTGAGCGACGAGCCCTTGGACGCAAAACTGCCCGCAGAACAATCGGTGTTGCTGGCGACGGGGTCGCAAGGCGAGATAGGATCCTTCATGCATCGATTGGCGCACGGCAACGCGAATCTGGCGCGCGGCGATGTCGCCATTTTTTCCAGTCGCACGATCCCGGGCAACGAGGTTGCCGTTGGCAAGGTGAAGAACGCGTTGACAAAAAAAGGGGTCGAGATCGTCGACCACAACACCCTGCCCGCGCTGCATGTCTCGGGACACGCGACGGGGGAGGAGGCGGAACGCGTCTATCGCAGATTGCGTCCGCAGTGGTTCGTGCCGATCCACGGCGAGCCGCGTCATTTGCAAGAGAACGCGCGTCGAGCGGAAAAGGTCGGGCTGAAAACACGCGTCGTACACAACGGGCAGGGTTTGCGTTTCAAACGCACTGCCAAAGGGATTGCGTGCGAAGCACTCGCCGCCGTTCTGCCGTCCGAGGAACAATACCTCGAGCGCAGCAACGACACGCCGCGATGGCTGTCGAGGGACGATGCAACCCTGAAGGAGCGTAAGGTCCTCGCGCAAGAGGGCGCGTGCGCTTGCTTCCTCGTGCTGGACGAAAAAAACGCAAAAATCTCCGAAGTGCGTTTCCTCTCCTTCGGCGACAAGAAACTCGAAGATTTGCTAGAACAAAAGGGACGAGAACTCTTGGTCGACGCGCTCGATGCGCTCGACGCACGTTTGGAAAGAAGAGGCAAAGGCAATGTTTCTTCCTCCAAAGGTGTCAAAAAAACCGCCACAAAAGATACGGAACCCTCGTCGTTCGAATCGCTCCTCGCCCGCGCCTTCGTCAAGCAGCTCGGCAAATCGACGGGATGCCGTCCGCTCGTCAAAATGCTCGTCAGGAGGCGTTGATCTTCCCCTTCTTCGTTGCAAGGGTGCGCAAAAGCGCGACATGCTCTTCCATCGCCCGACGCTCCTGCGCGCACCACCCCGCGGCGGCGCGGGCAAAGGCAGGTTCGGAAAAAAAATGCACGCTTGCAAGCAGCTCGGGCTCGAAGCCGCGCGGAAGCTTGTGGCTCACGCCTTGCGTTCCCGCCTCCACGCGCGACAAGCCGCGCTCCAAAGCGAAGACGATCGACTGGTAGTAGCAAGTTTCGAAGTGCAAACAAGGAACATAATCCGAAGCTCCCCAGTGTCGTCCGTAAAGGGCTTGCTCGTCGAAAAAGCTCAAGGCAACCGAGCGAACGATGCCTTCCCGCTCGCCTGTCACCAACAGCGTGTTGTCCGTCAATCGTTGTCGGATGTCTCTTCGGAAGAACTCGCGCGTAAAGTAGGGATAGCCCCACTTGCGTGCGTAAGTCGCGCAGTAAAGACGATAGAAGGTATCCCACAAGCCGTCCGATTCCTTGCCGCGCAAATCTTCTCCGCTCAATCGACGGAAACGGAAGCCTTGTTGTTTTAAGGCGACGCGTTCTTTTCGGATCGTCTTGCGGCGCGTGCGCGGCAGGCTTTGTAAAAAATCTTCGAAGTCGCCGTAGCCTCGGTCGTGCCAATGACACTGAAGGTTCCACCTGCGCGCAAACCCTTCTTCTTCTGCAAGGCGCGCCTCGTCGTTCGGCACGAAGTTGAGATGCAGCGACGACAAGCCCTCGTTGCAACAGAGTGCCTTCGCCTGACGCAACAAGGCGCGCTGTTGCGCCGTATCGAAGGCAAGGAGCTTCGGCAGACGCACGGGAGTAAAGGGCACGCCTGCGACAAGCTTCGGATAGTAGGAGGAACCTTTGAAACGCTGCCAGCTTTCGGCGAACATCGGATCGAAGACATACTCTCCCATGCCGTGGCTTTTCTGCCACAGGGGGAGGAGGGCTACGAGATTGGTTTGCTCTTGAGGATTGGTTTGGGTAGTTTTCTCTTGTTGGATTTTCTCTTGCACGGTGAGGAATCGCATCTGCCACCCGCTATGCTCTCCTGTCGAGCGCGAGTTTTCCAGCGCTTTGACGAAGTCGTAGCGCCAAAAGGGCGATGTGCCTTTCGGAAGCTTGTCCCACTGGCTGCGCGCGATTCCCTCGATCGAGTGCACAAGGCTGACCTCCACGGATTGTCCTCTCTGTTTTTCGCTGTTGCGGTGGCGTTTTCGCGCTCGCACGAATCAATCTTACAAGAGAATTGACAAGTGCACGAGAAAACCGACAATGTCCTTTATGGGCTACCTGAAGGACAAGGGTTGCGATCCCTTTCGCGACGAGAAGGCGTTGCTGATGCGTGGCATGCTGAGGCATGTGCCGCGCTGGGGGTGGAGTGTCGTCGCCCTGCGGCGCGCTGCGGAGGACACATCCGTGCCTGATGCGGAGTTGATCTTTGCATCGGCGCGCGCTTATGACTATGTTTGCGCTGCTTTCGATGTAGGCGAGCAGCAGCTTGCGGAAGACTTGCAAAAAGCACAGCAGGGGGAGGCGTGGTCTTGCTTGCCCGTTCGAGAGAAGATCGCGCGCGGCGTGAGGCTACGGCTGGAACCTTGGAGCGAGGAGCGTCCTGCCTTTCGTCGCGCTGTGCTTGTCGTGATGCAGCCGCAACACTTTCTCCACACGACGCGATGCCTCTACGAGACTTTGGACAAAATTTGGCGTGCTGCGGGAGATCGTTCGGTCGATCACAACTTTTACACGAAGCGCGCGATTCTCGCGCTCGTCTATGTGCCGACGCTTTTCCTTTGGTTGAGGGATCGCTCTGAGGGATGCTCTGATACTTGGGACTTCTTGGCAAAGCGCATCGACAGGGCTTTGGTGGTGGGAAGAAGGATAGGAAAATTTTCCGTGAAATCCTTCGGCAAGCCCTTCTGCAGGGGAAAAGACGCTGACAAGGGAGGAAGCAGAACGCCTTGGCAGCAGCTGCGTCTGACGGCGGGATTGCTACGCGCGACTTTCGTCAAGGGAAAGATGCACGCCAAGCCTTGACGCGGAGACGACATCGTCGGAGCTTATGCGTTTCGATTGACGGATGAGAGAAACAACAAAAATCATGTCTGTCGCGCGAGCGCGTGCTATCCAAAAGGCACAAGCGCAAGCGCGCCAGACGCACTCATTTCAAACCCACCATACCGTATGCAAAGATGTTGCGCGAGGCGAAGCCTCGCGCTTTTGGTCGGAAAAGGCTAAGCACTTCGCCGCCCCAAGTGCGCGACAACGCCTTTTTATCTCTAAAAAGCCCATTGTTTTGTATTTCCGCTAATCAAAACACACAACCCCTGCATTGTTATGACCCCTCACGCCATCGATCGATTCTACGCGCGTCTGCAAGCCGCCACCCCGCATCCCCGCGGCGAGTTAAGTTGGCACAATCCCTACACGCTGCTCGTTGCCGTCATCCTCTCGGCGCAAGCGACCGACCGCAGCGTCAACAAAGCGACCGCCTCCCTTTTCGAGCGTATCCGCACGCCTGAAGAAATGCTCGCGCTCGGCGAGGCAGAACTGACGCGACACATTCGCTCGATCGGATTGTTCAACAGCAAAGCACGCAACATCATGGCGACCAGCCGCCTTCTCGTCGATCGACACGCCAGCATCGTTCCAAACGAGAGAGCCCCCCTAGAGGCCCTTCCGGGCGTGGGACGCAAAACGGCGAATGTGGTGCTTAACATCGCCTTCGGAGAACCCGTGATCGCCGTCGATACGCACATCTTCCGCATCGCCAACCGTAGCGGGCTTGCGCGCGGTAAGACGGTGCTTGTTGTCGAAAACGCGCTGGAGGCGCGCACGCCGCAGAAGTTTCGCAAAAACGCGCACCATTGGCTCATCCTGCACGGACGCTACACCTGCACGGCACGCAAACCCCGCTGTTTCGAATGCTGCGTCGCCGACCTGTGCGACTGGGAGCAGAAAAGCCCGATACCGCTATAAGAATCGCAAGGCAGAATCGCAAGGCAGGGTCGCAAGGCTAGCTTGCGAATTTTGTCAGTAGCCCGCTTTCTCGCGCTTTTTGCGTTGAAACTTGCGCGCTCGACGCAACGATTCTGCCTTTTCGCGCGCGCGTTTCTCCGACGGCTTTTCAAAGAACCGCTTCATCTTGACCTCACGCAGAACGCCTTCGCGCTGAAGCTTTTTCTTCAGGACGCGATGCGCTTGTTCTACATTGTTGTCACGAACGATAACTTGCACAAAAAATTCTCCGTTGAAGACAAACTCTAACTCGCGTTCATTCTAGCACAAAACGCCTCTGCGTGTTCTTTTTTCTTGAAAAGGCGATAGCGGAATGCCATGCTGTGCGGGCTTGGCTGTACGGGCTTGTTTGGCGCAGGCGTAGCGTTTGTTTATCCTTTGGAGCCCTCTTTTGGCGAAAGAAGAACCCCTGCAAATCGAAGGAGTCGTCGCGGAAATCCTGCCTAATGCCATGTTTCGTGTGCAACTGGACGGCAACGATCGGAAAATTTTGGCGCACACTTCGGGCAAGATGCGCAAGAGTCGTATCCGCGTGCTGATCGGCGACCGCGTAACCATCGAGATGACTCCCTACGACTTGACCAAAGGCAGACTGGTCTATCGACAGAAATAACCTCCGTCGCCGAGTTGAAAGAGGTGCGATGTTGTTTCGCTGTGTTGTTTCGCTATGTTGTCTCTCTACCGCATAGCGAGCGGAGTAGCGGCTTGGTTTGTGCGTCCGTTTCTGTTCGTGCGCGCCGTCAAGGAAGGTTTTGTCGCCCGACAAGGCTTGACTAGGGAAGACTTAAAAAAAGGGTTGGAAAAACCTCTGCGCCGAGCGCGCGAGCTCTGCGCCATCCCGACGCAACAACCCCTCCGAACGCGCGACAGGCGTGACGGACATCCTTCTCTGCTGTGGCTACACGGTGTCGATATCGGCGAAGCGCAGGTCGCGCTGAGATTGGCTCAAGATTTGTGGCACGCGCGTCCGCAGCAGCGTGTTTTGATCACCACCACCTCGCGTGCGGCAGCAGAGCTGATCGCAAAAAACACCGAGCGCAGGCTGCAGCACCAGTTCGCGCCGCTCGACAGCAGAGCGTGGTGTCGACGTTTTCTACGCCATTGGCGACCTTCGCTCGCCGTGCGTTGCGAGAACGAGTTTTGGCCGAACAGCATCATCGAAACAAGGCGACGCTGCCCGTTG
>JABAAD010000030.1 GCA_014238935.1 Alphaproteobacteria bacterium | reverse complement strand
CTGATGCGCGAAGAGCAAATTCGTCAAGCAGCACCCCCCGCGTTGCTAGTGACCGCGCTCGGCACGGCAGCCATCCTGTTGCTTGCCAACTGGGCGCAAGAAAAGAGCCCGACAACACGATTCTTTCGATAACCCTCAGTGCAAACCCCGCTTGCGCACGAAAAAGACACTGTACTCCGCCAAGCCCCAGAGCGCCAACAGGGCGCTGGCGACGAACGAAGCCTGTGTGACGATCCCCCATTCTGCGACCGCCAAGGGCAAGGCGACATACATGCAAATCGTTGCGCTGACGCCTACGGGGGTTTTGTGCGGAATATCCAATTGGTAGGCGTTGTAGCCGCGCACGCACGAGGTCACGACTGTGCGCAACAAGACGACGACGACGAGCCACAAAGGCAGCATGCCCAAATAGAGCAACACCGCCATCGAAAAGCTGAAATAACAGTGATCGGCGATCAAGTCCAAGTAGGCACCGAAGCGCGACGCCTCTGCTCGCTTGCGCGCGATGTAGCCGTCGCAGCAGTCGGTGAGACCGGCGAGCGTCATCAGCAGGACGAGCGTCAAGCTCTTTCCCTCCCAGTCCAAAAAGAGCAACAGGCTCACCGGAGAGAGGGCAAGGCGGAGCAAGGACAAGCTGTTTGCGATCATGGAACCTCCTCGTGAAGTGTTAGACGCGAAAGAATTCTTTTCCTCTCTTATGCAAGCGTGCGACCAACGTCAACAACAAAGGTTGGCGACAACATCAGAAAAGGACGATGCTACGCAACGCGCCCTCGTTGCCTGCGGTCTCGATGGCGGCGTTGATGTCTGCGAAGGGAACGCGTTCGCCCGCGAGTTTGTCGAGGTTCCATTTGCCGCGCGCGTGCAAGTCGAGCAACTTCGGTATATCGCGTGCAAGGCGAGCGTCGCCCATTTTGCTGCCGCGTACTGTTTTTCCGTGCGTGGCGAGCATGCTTGCATCGAGCGCAAACGTCTCGCCGGTTTTTGTCATGCCGACGACGACCATGCACCCTCCCGCTCTCAGCATGTCGAATCCGAGCGTCATGGCGTGCACGCTTCCGACGGCGACGAAGACGAAATCCGCCCCTCCGCGCGTTGCGGCGCGCACCTCTTGCGGCAAATCGGAAGAGGGGGAATATGTGTGGGTTGCGCCCAGCGCTTGTGCTGTTGTTCGTTTCACGCGAGATGTGTCGATGGCGATATTCGACTTTGGGTTTGTCAAGCGTGCAGCTTGGACGCAGTTGAGCCCTACGCCGCCGCAACCTATCGTTGCGAGGTGGCTACCCTCAGGGGGAGCTGCTACGTTCATCACCGCTCCGAATCCTGTCAGCACGCCGCAACCCAGGAGGCACGCCAAGTCGTCGTCGATTACGGGTGAAACTTTCACCACCTGCGAGCGTGCGACTAACACGCGTTCGGCGAAGGCTGCCGTACGCAAGCCCTGATAAAGTTTTGCGCCTGCCTGCTTGCCTTCTTGCAGACGCAACGGCGAGCGTTCGTCGAGCCGTGTTTTGCCCGAACAAAGGTTCTCTCGCCGCGCGTGCAAGCAGAGCAAGATCCGCAAGTGCGTAGTAGCGAGACGACGACTTGATCGCCTACGCGCAAGCTTTGACGGCGACGAGGACTTCGTCTGCTTGTGGAGCGTCCAATGCCACCGAACGCAACTCCAACGGTGCGCCTGCTTTGAAGCTGACGGCAGCTTGAAAAGAATCGAGGGTCATCGAGTTCACTCTAGACTATTGCGCTATCTCAGGCAAACCCAAGAGTGCATGCGTTTCCTCCTCCCCCGCTACTTCCACTTCTCGCGCACGCAACGCCTCCGCCAGCGAAGCAACCTGCTCGGCGTTGCTCTCAGCCAAGCTGCCGTCGCAACGCGCAAGATTGTTCTCGAAGCCGACACGCGCATGCCCGCCCCGCTCCGCCACTTGCAACAGACGGGCTTGCTCCGCCTCGCCAAAGCTGCAGAGAAACCACAAGGGCTCCTCCTCGCAAAAGGGCTTGAGACATTCTTCAAGAAAAATGTCGAACGACGGCATGGCGCGAACACCCTCGCCGTAACTTCCGTAGACGAAAAGCAGGCACAACCCTTTCCTGTCGATCGCCCCCTCCTCCACCATTCTCTGCAAGTCTGCGGCTTCGGCAGGCGTGTAGAGGATATGTTGAAGATGAATCGCACGCGCACGCGCCTCGTCGTAAAACCTGCACGCTGTCGCCAAGCCGTCTGCCGTCATCTCGCGCAAAGCGACGCTTGCTAGCTTGCAACCGCTCGCGAAGACGCAACGCGCCTGCTCGTGAGGAGTGTAGCGACCCAAGCCTTCGCTGGAGATCTGACAGAGCAAGCCTTGTTCTGCCTCCAATGCTGTCAACGCCTCCCTGTACAAACCCGCATCCAAGCTGTGCCGTCCTTCGCTGTCGCGCACATGGAAATGCATCAGACGCGCTCCCGCATCACGACAAGCGCACGCGCAGGCGACCAGCTCTGCAACAGAAAGCGGCAGTGCCGCATGATCGCTTTTTTGCAACCTGCCTCCGTTCGGCGCCACGGAAACGATCACCACATCACGCGAAGGTCGATCCCCCCTCGTCCGAAACTGTCAAAGATTCTTGCAAGGATTCTTGCAAAGCATCCTCAAGGGAATCGCACAGCGTGCGCGTGAGAAAATTCAACTCTTCCTCGCTCAACGTGAAAGGCGGCGCTAAGAGAACATGGTCGCCGCTCGCACCATCGGCATTGCCAAAGCTCGGATAGCAAATCAAGCCGCGTGCCATCGCACAATCGCGCACGCGACGATAAACCTTCAAGGCGGCGGGGAAAGGTTTTTTGCTCTCCTTGTCGAAGACCAGCTCCAAGCCACGCAACAATCCCCGTCCGCGCACATCGCCCACATGCCGAGAAAGAAGAGGACTTTTCGATATCTCCGCCTCCAGCTTTTCCTGCAAGGCTTCGCCGTCGTCTCTCACTTTTGCCAGCAAGCCGCGTTCGTCGATGACGCGCTGCACAGCCAACGCGGTTGCGCATACGATCGGATGTCCCATAAAACTGTGTCCATGGCGCAAAATACCCGATCCATCGCGTAGCTGAGCTATGATCCGCTCGCTCGCCAAAGTAACGCCGATCGGCTGCAAACCTCCGCCCAACCCCTTGGACATCGCCAAAAGATCGGGCACGATTCCGTCTTCCTCGCAGGCAAAACGATAGCCCGTTCGACCGCTGCCGCACATGACCTCGTCCAAAATCAGCAAAATGCCGTGACGGTCGCACACCTCGCGTATCTTCTGCCAATAGCCTCGCGCGGGTGGCATCGCGCCCAAGCTGCTGCCGCTCACAGTCTCCGCAGCAAAGGCGACGACGCTTTGCGAGCCTAAATCTTCAATTTTACGCTCCAACTCCGCCGCCAAACGAGCAGCGTAAGCCTCCTCACCCTCTCCCTCCTCCAAGCCTCGATAGAGATCGCACGCAGACACCGTCGCCTGCTCCAACAAGATCGCAGCATAAGGCAGGCGACGGTGGGGATTGCTTCCCAAAGACAGCGTACCCAAAGTGTTGCCATGATAGCTCTGGCGGCGCGTGATGATCCAGCGCCTCGTTTTGCCTTCGCCGCGCTCCTGCCAGTATTGGTGCGCAAGTTTGAAGGCTGCCTCCATCGCCTCCGAGCCCCCGCAGCAGAAATAGGCGTAGGAAAGATCGCCCGGCGCACGAGAACAAAGATAGCGCGCAAGCTCTTCCGCAGCATCGTTGGTGAAAAAAGCCGTGTGCGCAAAGTCCAAACGCCCCGCCTGCTCGCACAAAGCCCTCACGACCTCGCCGTCGCCGTGTCCCAAGCAGGAGATCGCAGCACCGCCGGAAGCATCGAAATAGCGACGCTGCTCGGAATCGACGATATGATGCCCCGACGCAGACACAGCGCAAGGATAGGCGTGGCGCAAGTTGCGCTGTAAAACCGCGCTGGAGACAGGCTGGTTCATGAGGGGCGAATCATGGAGTTGGGATCAAGAGGGTTGCTCATTGCGTTCTCTGCTCGCGTCTGTGCCATAAGAGAAATCCTCCCAGCGACAATAGCGCGAATACAGAGACCCAGTAAGGCGATGGACGGGTTTCGATGCGTGCCTCGATGCCCGTCACTCTGTCGCCTACGAGCATTCCCTTCTCCTCGGCGTCTTTCGAAAGGGAGACGATCGCAAGCTGCTGCTTGCCCGCGTGCGTCTCGCGCACGATCCCGACACCGATCGATTCCAACCCCTCGATCATATTTTCGTCCATCTGCCTCGTCTCTGCAGGCAGGAAGTGCGCGAGGCGATAGCGCTCGCCGTAATCGGTGGAACGCGTGACGGCAACGCGTACCTCCCTGCCCGCGAACGCAGGCTCGAGGGGCGCGTCGGCGGTGAGCTCCGCTTGCTGCCAACGCGGATAGACGATCGAGAGGACTCCGTCGGGACGCAACAAGGTGCCCGCGATCAGCAACAGAAAGGCGACCTCTACCCATCGCAGGCGCTTGAGAAAGAAACGTTGGGTCGCAGAAGCGAAACACATAATGGCGAGCAGTGAGGTTGCAAAGACGAACATCCCCTGCCACCAACTCTTGATGCCGATCAAGACGAGCTCTGTGTTAAAGACGAAGACGAACGGCAAGATAGCGGTGCGAATCTCGTAGGCGAAAGCCTGTATGCCCGTCTTGATGGGATCGGCGCGCGAAATCGCAGCGGCGGCGTAAGCGGCGAGTCCGACGGGCGGCGTGACATCCGCCATCAAACCAAAATAAAAGACATAGAGGTGGACGACGATCAAGGGCAAAACCAACCCCGAAGCCGCTCCCAGCTCGACCAACACCGGCGCCATCAAGGAGGCGACGACGAGATAGTTCGCCGTCGTCGGCAGTCCCAACCCAAGCAGCAGGCACAAGAGAGCTGTGAGAGCGAGCAAGATATAAATGTTGTTGCCGGCAAGAGCCTCGACGATACCGATGAGCGCGTTGTTCAGCCCTGTTGCGCCGACCGATCCGACGACGATTCCCGCGCAGCCCACCGCGATAGAAACCCCCGCCATATTGCGCGCACCAGCGACCAGTCCCGTGCCGATGTCGCGTCCCGCCTCGCGCAAGCCCTGTAGCAAGCGTCGACGCATCAACCTTCCTTGCTCGCGAAAAGCAGGCGCAAGGCGTTGGCACACCATCAACAGCAACAAAACCGCCGTCGCCCAAAAGATCGCCAAAGATGGCGTGAAACGCTTCACCAGCAACAGATAGATCAGGATCATAATTGGCAAAAGGTGATGAAAACCTCCACGCAACACACCAAGAAACTGCGGGATCGCCGAAGATGCCATAGGACGCAACTTCAGCTTCACCGATTCCAAGTGCGCAATCCAAAAGAGTGCCAAATAGGCGATAAACGCCGGCACAAACGCGTGGTAGATGACCGTCCGATAGCTGATGCCCAGCAACTCTGCCATGATGAAAGCCGCCGCCCCCATAATCGGCGGCATGATCTGTCCGTTCACCGACGCAGCAACCTCGATCGCGCCCGCCTTGACAGCAGGCAACCCCACCTTTCGCATGACGGGAATCGTGAAAGTGCCCGTCGTGACAGTGTTGGCGATCGAAGAGCCCGAAATCATTCCCGTCATACCGGACGCCAAGATCGAAGCTTTAGCAGGTCCGCCTCGATACTTGCCGACACACGCGAACGCCAAATCCAAAAAAAACTTGCCGCCGCCCGCGCGACTCAACAATGCTCCGAACAAAACGAACATGAACACAAAACTAGTCGCAACATCCAACGGAATGCCGAAGACAACCTCGCCACCGAACCAGTAGTATCCGATCAGACGCTCGAAGGAAAGTCCGCGATGCGCGATCAAGTCCGGCATCGATTGTCCGTAGAGCGCATAGACGATAAAAGACGCAGACACAATCACCAACGCCCAGCCGATCGCGCGACGCGTCGCCTCCAGCAACAACAGCAGTCCGACGAAGCCGATGACGACCTCGATCGGAAATCCTCCTTCTCCGAACGGCAGACGCAGCAGAACTCCTGTGCGCTCCACCAGTTTGTCGTAGGCAAAGACGATGTAGAGGCAAGACCCCGTCGCGAGCAAAAGAAACAACACTCCCAGCCAAGCATCCGCACGCGGCGGACCTTCCTTGCTCGCACACCAGCGGTTCAACAGAGGATAGCTCAAAAAGACCAAGGCGAAAGCAAACGCCAAGTGGATCGCGCGCGCAGGAACGCCGTGAATGATTCCAAAGTCCAAGAGGAAAGGCAGAGGTGAGGCGATCCAAATCTGAAACAGCGACCAGCACGCCGCCGTCAAGGCGAACAGCATTCCCCACCCTCCGCTCAAACGACGAGAGCCCTCAGCGAAACGTTCATTCACGGACTCAACGGAGGGAGCAGATCGAAACACGAGGCATCCCTTTCGCGAAAATTTTTTTCGAAGAACTTCTGTCGTTCTTCAAGTGTCGTTCTTCAAGAAGCAGGGGGGAGGCAAGTCCCGCGAAGAGCGAGCTGCGCCCTCCCCCCTGTCAATCTTGATCGAGGCTAGCTAGCTTACATCCAGCCTTTTTCTTTGTAGTACTTGAGCGCTCCCTTGTGTAGCGGCGCAGACAACCCCTCTGTGATCATGGCCTTGGGGTCAAGGTGCTTGAAGGCGGGATGCAGCTTTTTGAAGTCCTCAAGATTTTCGAAGACGGCACGCACCACTTCATAGACCGCCTCATCGCTGGCGCGCCTGCTGGAGACCAAAGTCGCTTTCACGCCGAAGGTACGCACATCCTTCTTTGTCGTCTTGTAGGTATTCTTCGGAATCGTTGCAAAGGCGTAGTAGGGTCTTTCTGCCACTAGCTTCTTGATGGGAGCTGTCGTGAGAGAGATGATCCTTGCGCCGCAGCCGTCGGCGGCTTGGGCTACCCCTGCGTTCGGCACGCCGACCGTGTAGCCGTAGGCGTCGATTTTTCCGTCGCACAGGGCTTGCGACTGCTCGGAGGATGTGAGTTCGGTCGCCTGCTTGAAGTCGCCCTTGGAGACATTGTGGATTTCCATCAAGACCTCCATGGTGCCGCGCTGACCTGATCCTGGGTTGCCGATGTTGACGCGCTTACCTTTCAGTCCGTCCCAATTTTTGATTCGAGACTTCTTGCTGACCAAGATTTGAAACGGCTCAGGATGCACCGAGAAGACGGCTCTCAAGTCTTTGAATTGTTTGCCCTTGAACTTGGAGCTGCCGTTGTAGGCGTGGTACTGCCAGTCGGATTGGGCGACGCCGAAATCGAGCGCGCCTGCTTTGATCTGACCGATGTTGTAGGTCGAACCCGCAGTCGAGGGCGCGGAGCAACGCAATCCGTGCTTGCGTCCTTTGGAGCGTCCTTCGGCGGCTTCTTTGTGGACCATGCGGCAGATGGCGTTGCCGACGACGAAATAGACGCCGGTGGGACCGCCTGTACCGATGGCGATGAACTTGCTTGCTGCTCTCGATACGGAGGGAG
>JABAAD010000029.1 GCA_014238935.1 Alphaproteobacteria bacterium | reverse complement strand
CTCCTCCGTGTAGCAAGGGTTCGAAAGCGATTCGTCTTCGATGCGCGACATACAGAGCGCCGATTCCTATCGGACCGTAGCTTTTGTGAGCGGAGAAGCTTGCCAAATCGATCTGCGATCCGTCGAACGCTGTTTTTCCTAATGCTTGAGCAGCGTCGGTGTGCATCCATGCTCCTTTAGCATGGGCTATTCGGGCCAGTTCTTCGAGGGGCTGTAAAACTCCGATCTCGTTGTTCGCCGTCATGACGGAGAGCAGCGCGGTCTTGTCGTCGATCGCCTTTTTGACGCGTTCGAGGTCGACGATTCCGTCGCGCTCTACGGGGAGGATGGTGAGCCTTGCGCCCAGTCGACGCTGCGCGTTCTTACAGGCTTCGAGGACGCATTTGTGCTCGCTCGCCAGTGTTACGATTCCGTCCCTGCCGTCTCTCTCGCGCCTGAGGGAGAGGACGCCCTTGATCGCCGTGTTGTTCGCCTCGGTCGCACCCGAAGTGAAGAGGATTTCGTTCGGACGCACAGCCAGCAGGTTTGCAACGGCTTTGCGCGCTTGCTCCACCTCCTCAGCAGCACGCCACCCCGCAGCGTGCGCCTCCGAGTGCGGATTGCCGAACAGCCTCGCCGCACCGCCCTCACACTCGACATAACGACGCATGCTCACAGCCGCCTCCTCGCACAGGGGTGTCGAGGCTTGCGCGTCCAAATAGACAAGTTTTTGCGAAAAGGTCATGCTGCGACTTCTCGCCTTGTCGCTGCCTTTGCTTTTTTCTTACCCTTTTCGTTTTCTTTTTCGTTGCGCGAAAGCAATTCGATCAGCGCGTCCAACGCACCTTCTTGCGTATGCAAGCCGAAGGAAACCCTTACTGCTCGACGGCAGTCCTGCTCGTCGAAACCCATCGCGCGCAAAACATGGCTTGGTGCAAGTTTTCCTGACGAACACGCCGCCCCTGACGAGAGTGCAATTCCCTCGCCGTCGCACAACATGAGCAGCACCTCTGCGGAAAGTCGAGGATGGAGGAAGCACGAAGTGTTCGCCAAACGCGATGTCTCGACTCCTGCGATACGCACGTCCTCGATTTGCGTGTGCAATTTTTTTTCGAAGGCGTCTCTTTTTGCTTGCACCTCCTGCATGCGTTCGGTCTCTTGGCACGCGAGGTTCAGGGCTGTTGCGAATCCTACGATTGCAGCCACATTCTCCGTTCCTGCGCGCAATCCCCCCTCCTGCCCTCCGCCGCGTAACAGCGGGACAAGGCGCGAGCGTGCTTCGAGGGAGCAGACGAGCGCGCCCACCCCTTGCGGTCCTCCGATTTTGTGCGCCGACAAGGTTAACATGTCCGCTTCCTTGAGCGCGACGGGCAAACGTCCGGCAGCCTGAGTTGCGTCGCAATGAAAGGGGACAGCGCGAGCGTGGCAGATCTCGGCGATGTCCTCGATGGGCTGCACGACACCCGTCTCGTTGTTTGCAGCCATCACAGAGACCAGCTGCGGCGGGCAAGGCGCATCGTCGATCATGGTCTGCAAGGCTTTCACATCGACGACACCCGTAGGCAAGAGCGGCACGAGTCCTTGTTGCGCCTGCGCTGCACGCTCGCCTTGCGGCTGCCATGCGAGGACGGAGGCGTGTTCTCCCGCCGAGCAGAAGAATCGAGACTTGTCGTGTAGCGCGAGCGCATTGGCTTCGCTGCCGCTGCCTGTAAAGACGACTCCCTCGACGCTTGCTCCCAAGTTTTCGGCGATGCTCTCACGCGCCGCCTCGATTTTTTCGCGCGCACACCTGCCGAATCCGTGCACCGACGATGCGTTTCCCGCATAGCACCACACCTCTTCGATTTTTTCGCGCACTTCGGGGCGCAACGGAGCGCTTGCGTTGTCGTCCAAGTAAAAAGTGTTGGCAAAAGAGGACATCGTTGTTTTCGGTGTTTTTTCTTTAAACTCCTAAACCCTTCGGCAAAAACCTGCTAGAATGGATTTCATAACCGAATACTAGAACTTTGCGAGCGACAAAGTAAGAACGAAGATGGATATCGTGTTGAATGGTCCGAGCGGCCGCCTTGAGGGACGGCTGCATCCGGGAGCGGCTTCTGCGCCCGTCGTTTTGCTTTTGCATCCGAACCCTGTTCAGGGAGGAACGATGGACAGCAAGACGGTCTATACGCTGTATCGTGCTTTCGCGCGGCAGGGTTTCTCTTGCCTTCGGATCAATTTCCGCGGCGTGGGACGCAGCGACGGTCGTAGCGAGCTGGGCGAAGGAGAGATCGCCGATGCGGCGGCGGCGTTGGATTGGCTTCAAGACCGCAGCGAAGGCGTAACGCCCTGCTGGATCGGCGGCGTTTCGTTCGGCGCGTGGGTCGCCTTGCAGCTTCTGATGCGTCGCCCTGAGATTGCACGTTTCGTCGTTGCCGGATTGCCTGAGCGCCGCTACGATTTTTCTTTTTTCAGCCCTTGTCCCGTCGACGGTCTCGTTTTGCACGGCGAGCAGGACGAGTTGATTCCCTTTGATCACATCTTGCAATTGCAACAGGCTCTTGTTTGCCATAAATCGGTGCAGGTAGCTTTTCGTTGCATCAAGTCTGCGGATCATCTCTTCTCGCAGCACTTGGTCGAGTTGGAGCAGGCGGTAGCTTCGTATATTCGACAAGCGCACGCAAAATCGGCAGCCTGACTTTGAGTGTCTCTTGTTTCCTCTGATCGTCCCCGTCGCCTTGGCATGCCTTCTGTTCTTCTCATCGACAACTACGACAGTTTCACTTGGAATCTGTATCAGGC
This sequence comes from Alphaproteobacteria bacterium, assembly GCA_014238935.1. The sequence continues at coordinate 4,758 of JABAAD010000029.1, read as the reverse complement.
TGTTGCCTCTCATCGCGCGCTGGACGAAGGGAGCGTTCTTGTCGTGCGCAACGACAAGTTGAGTCTTGCGGAAGCCTTGGCGTTGAACCCCTGCGGGATCGTCGTCTCGCCGGGTCCTGGTCGTCCTGAGGGGTCGGGCATTTCGCTCGCCTTGCCGCAAATGTTGCTGGCACAAGGCGACAAGGGAGGTGCGGTACCTCCGATGCTGGGCGTCTGCTTGGGCATGCAGTGTTTGGCGCAAAGCTGCGGCGGCGAGGTTGTACGCGCAAAAAAACTCATGCACGGCAAAACTTCCGCCGTGCGACACGACGGTACAAGCCCTCTGTTCCGAGGCGTGCCGAGCGTCTTCGAGGCGACGCGCTACCATTCGCTCGTCGTCGAGGGAAGCTCGTTGCCTGATACCTTGCGCGTCGATGCCGTCAGCGACGACGGGGAAGAAGTCGTCATGGCACTCTCGCATCGGGAGCAGGCACTCTTCGGCGTGCAGTTCCATCCTGAAAGCGTCGCGTGCGAACACGGAGAACGCATCGTTTTAAACTTCGTCGACTTTTGTCTCGAACGGGCAAACGCGGCGGAGATACGAGTGCCAACAGGATAGCGGAGATGGCAGAAACCTCGCCTGCAATCCGCGAAAGCTTGGAGATGTTGCTTTCGGGACAAACGCTCTCTCGAGAGAATGCGAAGCGGCTTTTCGCCTCTCTTCTGATCGAGACGGAGTCGACGGACGAGATCGTGCTGGCAGCTGTGCTGGCGGCGTTGCGCGTGCGCTTTGAGCAGGGAGAGGAGGTTGCCGGAGCGGTCGATGCGCTGAGCGCTGCGGTTGTCCATCCTGTTGTTGCGCCCGCAAAGGCGATCGACATCGTGGGAACGGGAGGCGACGGGTTGGGAACTTTCAACATCTCATCTGCAACAGCTTTTGTCGTTGCCAGTTGCGGCGTTCCTGTAGCGAAGCACGGCAATCGCGGCGTTAGTTCTCAGAGCGGTGCTGCGGATGTTTTGGAGGCTTTGGGGGTTAGGATCGATGCGCCCGTCGAGCGTTTGCAGCAGAGTTTGGACGAGGCGTGTTTTTGTTTCATGTTTGCACCGCGCCACCATCCTGCGATCGGACGCGCTGGCGGTGTGCGCAAAGCACTGCGGACACGCACGCTTTTCAACCTTTTGGGACCTCTTCTGAATCCTGCGGGGGTTCGACGGGGTTTGTTCGGGGTTGCCGATGTGCGCGTTGCCCATCTTTATGCGCGAGTGATGGGCTTGCTGAACTTCGAGCATGCTTGGATCTGTGCACGGGGCGGGTGGAGCGGACGAGATGACATTGTGCGGCGAATCGCAAGCCTTCATCGTTGAGCGCGACTCGGCGGGCATGCACAAGAAACGTGCGCTGTTGCCTGAGGATGCGGGACTGCCTGAGCGAGACCTTGCGTTGGTGCGAGGCGGTGATGCGAAGCACAACGCGCGCGCCATCTTGAGGGTGTTCGACAACCGATGTGGCAAGGAGGGTTCTTCGGAGCGCGCGTTGTTCGAGACGATTCTCTACAACGCTGCGGCGGCGCTCGTCGTCGCGGGAGCGTCGCGCACGCTGTCGGAAGGAGCGACGCTCGCCAGAGCTGCTATCGAAGAAGGCAAGACGCGCCGCACGCTGGATGCTGTCAAGGACATCACTCGGCAAGGCTCTTGAGGCTACTCGTGAGCCTCGTGCTGTCTCTCGCAGCAGCGAGGGCTTGCTTGCGCGCATTCTTGCCGCAAAGCGCGAGGAGTGTGCGTCGCTTGCAGGCGATCGAACGCTCTTGAAAGAACAGGCGCGACAACAAGAGCTGCCGCGCGGCTTTCGCCAATGTTTGTTGCAGTGCCTTTCGCGCGGCAAGGCGGCTTTGATTTGCGAGAGCAAGCGCGCCTCGCCTTCTGCGGGAACGCTCTGTACCTATGGGTCTCCCGCAGAGACGGCGCAACAGCTGGAGCGCGGTGGCGCTGCTTGCTTGTCGGTTCTGACCGACCGCGCGTGGTTTCACGCGCGCGCCGACGATTTACAACGGGCGCGCGAATCTTGTCGCCTTCCCGTTTTGCGCAAAGATTTTCTCATCGATCCCGTCCAAATTTGGCAAGCGCGCGCGATGGGGGCGGATTGCGTGCTGCTCGTGATGCGTTTGTTGGAGGCGACGCAAGCCCAAGAGATGGAGGCACTCGCCTTCGAGCTCGGCATGGATGTGTTGATCGAGGTGCACGGAGAAGAAGAGCTGGAGATCGCCCTTCTCAACTTGCAAGCCTCGATGATCGGCGTGAATGCGCGCGACTTGCAAAGCCTTTCGATCGATCTTTCGCGCGCGGCGGCGGTAGTCTCGCGTATCCCTGACGATCGCCTCGCGGTTGCGGAGAGCGGCTTGCGCAAGCCCGAAGACCTGCTCCCCTTTTTGGAGGGGCGTTCTGCGCCTTTGGCATTTTTGATCGGGGAAGCGATCATGCGCAGCGACGACCCCTCTCGCTGCGTTGCAGCCTTTGCAGAGACGGCAAGGCGAGCTTAGTCTTGTGGCAGAGAAAGAACAAACGGGACAAGCGCGCCTGACGCACAGCGACGGGGCGGGGGGAGCGCGCATGGTCGATGTGGGAGAGAAGAAAAGGACGCATCGTTTTGCGCGCGCGCAAGCGTGCGTTTTGCTCTCGCAGGAAGGGGCGAGCGTTCTTGCGACGCACAAGGCGGAGAAGGGCAATGTTTTGGGAACGGCGCAGCTTGCGGGCATCATGGCGGCGAAGCAGACGAGCGCGCTCGTGCCGCTCTGCCATCCTTTGCCGTTGAGTCAGGTTTCCGTTTCTTTGCGCCTTGAGGGATCGAAGGTTTGGGTTTTTTCGGAATGCCGTACGCAAGGGCAGACGGGCGTCGAGATGGAGGCGTTGACGGCGGTTTCGGTTGCAGCTTTGACTGTCTATGACATGTTGAAGGCGGTCGATCGTGCGATGCGCATCACGGACATTCGTTTGTTGGAAAAGAGCGGTGGTGCGTCGGGGGCATGGCGTGCGGAGACGGGCGGCTAGAGAGAACGGACGCGCTACAGGATGTCCGACCTATCCCCCGAACAAGCACAAGAAATTCTGCTCTCGTGTAGCGAGTCTCTTACTGGGACGGAAGTCTTGTCCTTGCGAGACTGTCTCGGCAGAGTGTTGGCGGGAAACCTCGTCGCACGCGTCTCGCACCCCCCTCGCCGCGTCTCTGCGATGGACGGCTACGCGGTAAAAGCATCGCAGGCGCAGCGCGATGCCGTCTTGCGCCTTGTCGGCAGTTCGACTGCGGGCTCTGCTTTGGTGCCACCGCTGACGGCAGAACCTTCGGCTGTCCAAGTCTTCACCGGCGCCGCGCTGCCTGAGGGAGCCGATGCCGTTCTCATCGACGAGCATTGCCTTCGAGAAGAAGAGCAAGAAGGGGAGCAAGAAGAGGAGCGCGTACGCGTGCAGGAGCAACCCACGCCCAATCGCTACATTCGCGCTGCAGGCTCGGACTTTGCCCAAGGCGATATTTGCTTGCAGCAAAACCGCCTTCTTTCGCTACGCGACATCGCGTTGGCTGCGACCATGAACTACGCGTGGCTTTCTGTGCGCCGGAAGCCTCGTCTCGCCATCGTCGCCAGCGGCGACGAGCTAGCGCATCCTGGCGAGGCGCGCGCAAGCCATCAGATCGCGGCTGCGAACAGCGTGATGTTGACGATGCTGGCAGAATCTTTCGGGGCGGAGGCGCGCATCGTCCCTTTTGCCAAAGACAGTCTCGCCTCGTTGAGCGCGGCATTCAGCGACGCGCTGGCGGGAGCGGATCTCGTCGTTGCCAGCGGCGGCGCGTCGCGCAGCGCTGCCGACTGGGCGGGGGCGGCGCTTTCTGAGCTCGGCATCGAAGAGCGATTCAGCCGTCTTGCCATGCGCCCAGGCAAACCAACTCGCTTTGGCATGGCGAAAGGAATGGCAAAAGGAATGACGAAAGGAATGGCGGAAAATGTTCCTGTGCTTGTCTTGCCTGGCAACCCTGCGTCTGTTTATGTCGGTGCGCTCGTCTTTCTCAAGCCCATGGTGGAGAAGATGCTCTCGCTTCCGCCTACGATTGCTTTGCAAGAGGCGGTGCTTGCATCCGACATCGATGCGGGGGGCGGGCGCAGCCACTATATGCGTGCGCTGCTGGAGGAAGGGGTTGTGCGCGTCTTTCCAGACCAAGAGTCGTCGCACACGCTAATTCTTGCGCGTGCGAACTGCCTTGCCGTACAGCCCGCGCACGCGCGCGCGAAGCGGAAGGGGGAGCGTATTGGGGTGCTGCCTGTGCCGCAGCATCGTTGCCTGCTGTGAGGAGAGACACTTTGCCCTTCCCTTTGCCCTTGCCCTTGCTACGCATTTCGCAACGTTTGACAACGCGGGCTAGGCGTCCACGAGCAGGAGAAGTATTAGGAGTGAATCTTAGAGGTGAATCTTTAGGAATAAATCTTGACAAGTTACCAATCTTTAGGTAACAATGATTCCTTAAGCGAGGATATTGATCGCTAGTTCTTGTCCTCCTTTAGCGAACAAGATTCCGTTGGAAGGGAGCGCATGAAACAGTCCTTGGCTATCGTAGCGCACTCGAGTCCTCGTCAGATAGCCTTGACGAGTCCATCTTGGCTCGCTCGCAAGGGAGTGGGCGATGTTCCTATGCCTTGGCATGGTCTCGTTTCAAAGATAAAAAGCGCTCTTCTTTTAACAAGACATCAAAGAGCTCCTGCCTCACCGCGCCTTGCGCCGACGGGACAACGATTC